>CAYLRH010000299.1:0-1537 GCA_964385905.1 uncultured Alistipes sp. | reverse complement strand
GGAGTATCGTCCACATCGTAGAGCGCATAGAGCGTCTTGCGCATCGTCTCGGCACGCTCAAGGTTGACATTCGGGGTGCTGCACGCCACGATACCGAGCAGAGCCAGCACTGAGGTGAGGATATGAGATATTTTCATAGTGATAATTTTTCGTTACTTATCACAAAAATAGTAAATTTGCTGAAAAGATTCCAACTATGGCAAAAGAGATAGAACGTAAATTCCTGGTCGAAGGGGATTTTATGCCCTACGTAACCCATTCGTCACACATCGTGCAGGGCTACGTGGCCAAATCCGACTCGCTGACACTGCGCATCCGCACGCGTGATGAGAAGGGATACCTAACAATAAAAGGTCGCAGCAATGCGGCAGGCATGAGTCGCGACGAGTGGGAGTACGAGATTCCCGTTGAGGAGGCTCGCGAACTGCTGCGCTTCAGTCACGGGGTGATTGACAAAACCCGCCACCTTGTTCCCGTCGGAGAGCATACCTTCGAGGTGGATTGCTTCTATGGCGCAAACGAGGGACTCATCATGGCTGAGGTGGAGCTTAAAGATGAGAACGAGCCCTTCGAGCATCCTGCGTGGCTCGGCCGAGAGGTTACGGGCGACCGCCGTTACTACAATTCGCAACTGCTTAGAAACCCCTACACAACATGGGAAGAGTAATTTTTCGAGGCGTGACGCTTCTGCTCTCGCTGCTTTGCGCAGGCGTGGCCTCAGCTCAGGAGGTCGATTTCGACAAGAAGATGAAGGAGTATGGGTTGGTCGATGTGCAGACACTCGACAGAGATATATTGGTGGAGCTGAAGTACGCCACCGAGGATAACTTCGTGGGCGAGAATATGTATGGCTCGCTCACCACAGCCTACTTGTTGCCTCACTTCGCAAAGAAGGTTGTCGAGGCACAGAGGATTCTGCGCGAGCGACACCCCGAATACTCGCTGTTGATTTACGATGCGGCACGCCCCATCAGCGTACAACGCCGTATGCGTCGGGCAGTGGAGGGTACGCCGCTGGTGATTTATGTGGCCGATGGCAAGCGTGGTGGCCGACATAACTATGGCGTGGCGGTTGATTTAACTATCGTCGATGGTGCGGGCCGACCGTTGGATATGGGTGCCGGCTTCGACCACTTTGGTCGTGAGGCGTGGGTTGGCAACGACAGCGACGTAACGCTGGCGGCCTACAAAGCCTACGTTGAACGTCTGCATCGGGAGGGACTTATCTCTACGGAGGCGGCAGCAAACCGCACACTACTGCTGGAGATTATGGATGCCGTCGGCCTGCGCCCCTATGTGAAGGAGTGGTGGCACTTCCAGGAGTGCATCTCAATGCCCACCACGAGGGAGCGATATAAATTGTTGGATTTTTAGGCGTAAGAGGTAAAATATGCCACCTATAAATAAAATAGGCTACCCATGGGTAGCCTATTACTGTTTTGTGTCTAAAAACATTTTTAGATTGCGCCAGTCTCGGTAAGGATATTGTTAACCTTGCGAACAGCAGCAGCCGATGCCTAGAACTGAGCCTGCTCCT
>CAYLRH010000298.1:0-1567 GCA_964385905.1 uncultured Alistipes sp. | reverse complement strand
GTTCTTTGCATCGAATGCGATGTTTACAGGCTCCTCCTCCTTTGCAAGCAAAGCCTTCAAGAGGTTTGCGGGCTTCTTGGGAAGGATAAACGATGATGTGATGTCGCTGTTGTTCTCGGCATTGTACTTAACCAACTTGTGGGCATCGGTTGCCACGAATGTCAACGACTCGGTTGAGAAGTCGAAATATACACCATTCATCACGGGGCGCAACTCGTCGTCAGCCGTAGCGAAGATGGTCTTATTGATACCGCTAACGAGCAGGTCAACGTCCAATGTGATGTTCTTCTGCTCGTTGCCGAGAGTCTGTACAGCGGGATAGCTAACGGCGCTTGCTCCAGGAATTGAGAGGTGACCGCTTGCCCATGTAATCTGAATCTCCCATGTAGTGTCGTTTACCTCGATAACGAGAGGCATTTCGGGGAACTCCTTCAGCGAGTCGAGCATCAACTTACCCGGTGCAGCAATAACACCCTCACGCTCGATGTTCTCAACCGAGATAGAGCCGATGAGTGTAGTCTCCAAATCAGATGTAGTAACTGTCAACTGGCCATCCTTGAGCTCCATGAGGAAATACTCCAAGATGGGGAGTGAACTCTTATTGCTGATAACTTTTCCGGTTGTCGCCAAGAGCGACAGAAGTGCTGAACTTGATACTGTAAATTTCATCTCTTTGTTATGTTTTCGTTATTATATTTTCAAATATTTTTGCTTCTTGAGTTTTCTGCCCTATTCGAGTGTTGCCAATTTATCCAATGCCATGCGTATCATACGCTCTACGTAGGGTTTATAATCAGTTTGCGCTTGCTTGGCCACCCTCTGGGCAATAATCGTACAGATGGTGGTGGCGCGGTGTCCCATCAATGCGGCCAGACCAGCTAACGCAGAGCCCTCCATCTCGAAGTTGGTTATGCGGCGGCCTTCGTAACGCCACGACTCAATCTTAGCATTCAAATCGGGGTCGGCGGGCTGTAACCTGACATAACGACCTTGGGGTGCATAGAAACCTGGTGCAGCGATGGTGATACCCTCTGTAACCGAATCCTTGAAATGCTCCCACAACTCGTTGTCGGCATTGATAAAGTATGGCGGAGCCAGCACCTCACTCCATGCAGTGTGGGCCATGAATGCACGCTCCATATCCAAATCGCAAACATTGTTGCGACCTGCGTAATATCCCAGCAATGAGTCAAACCCCACCGATGTGCGGGCGAATACAACCTCTCCTACTTCGATGTCAGGCTGTAAGGCCCCCGATGTGCCCAAACGTACCAGTGTCAGGCGACGGAATGTATCCTTTATCGTGCGAGTCGAAAAATCTACGTTTACCAAAGCGTCAAGCTCTGTTACGCAGATGTCGATATTACCTATGCCGATACCTGTCGAGATAACACTCATTCGTTTACTGTTATAGCGGCCTGTTATGGTGTTAAATTCGCGGTTGGATACGTGGCACTCGACCTCGTCAAAATATGCGGCAATCATCTCCACGCGAGCCGGGTCGCCAACCAGAATTATGGTGTCGGCAAGCTGCTCCGGCTTCAAATGAAGGTGGAATATCGAACCA
>CAYLRH010000297.1:0-1569 GCA_964385905.1 uncultured Alistipes sp. | reverse complement strand
CAATCGACCTTGAGGGCGAGGAGTATATCGTGGTGAAGTATATCCAGAAGTCGGAGCGTGCGGGTTATGTCAAGCTCGTGAGCCAGAATCCCCACCATGCCGACAAGGAGATAGAGATTAGCCGCATACGTGCCATTGCATTGGTTAAGGCGAGCATCCGCATGAATACAATAAGATAATGAGTGGCAAAGCGATATACCACCTTATAGCCATCATCACCTCGGCAATATGGGGTACGACATTCATCTCGTCGAAGATTCTGCTTGAGCATGGGCTAACGCCTGCCGAGATTATGATTCTGCGATTTGCGATAGCATACATCTGCATGTTACCCTTTTGGCGTGGGAGGCTCTTTGCCGACAATTGGCGGGACGAGCTACTGATGGTGGTTTTGGGTATTACGGGCGGTTCAATGTATTTTCTTTTAGAGAATACGGCATTGCTCTACACGCAGGCATCGAACGTGGCCATAATCATAGCCTCTACGCCGCTGCTTACAACCCTTGCCGTGCATTTTATATCTCGACAAGAGAAGGCCGACAAACGGCTGTACGGCTGTTCGTTGCTATCGCTTGCGGGAGTTGCATTGGTGGTGCTGAATGGAGAGTTTATCCTCAAGCTCAACCCGATGGGCGACCTCTTGACGTTGGGTGCTGCCGTGATGTGGGTGATTTACAGCATCATCGTGCTGAAGTTAGAGGGCAAGTACCACCCGCTGATGCTCACGCGCAAGATATTCTTCTACGGCATCATAACCCTTGCGCCCTACTTTCTCTGCGAGCCGTGGAATGTAGAGTGGCAGACGCTGGCACACCCTACCGTAGCTGGCAACCTGCTCTTCCTGGGAGTCTTGGCATCGCTCATCTGTTATTGGTCATGGAATGTGGTCATCGAGAAGCTGGGAGCAATACACGCCACAAACTACCTATATATAAATCCTATTGTGGCAATGATTACCGCGTTTGTTGTCCTACACGAACGTATCACGCCGTTGGCTATCGTCGGCACAGCACTGATTATGTTGGGTGTATATCTTGCCGAGAGCAAAAAAAGTGGCCATCGGAAGAATAACGGAACGAATTAAGGAGTATCTTTGCCCAAAAGAAACACAAAAAACATATAAACTTAAATAATTCGGAATCGAATATCATGGAAAATCTTAATGCGAAAGAGTTAAAGGATGTTGTAATCCGTTTCTCAGGCGATTCTGGTGACGGTATGCAGCTCACGGGAACACTCTTCTCGAACACATCGGCTCTTGAGGGTAAGGGTATCTCTACCTTCCCCGACTATCCTGCCGAGATTCGCGCACCGCAAGGTACGGTAGCGGGAGTATCTGGTTTTCAGGTACACATTGGCTCTGGCGAGGTAACCAACCCGGGCGACTTCTGCGATGCACTGGTGGCTATGAACCCCGCAGCGCTGAAGGCAAACCGCAAGTGGCTGAAGAGGGATGCTACGGTAATCATCGACGGCGACACAATCACTGAGGAGAATCTAAAGAAGGCTGGCTTCACAACGCTCGACCCTATTGCTGAGTTGGGTTTGGAGGGTTACAATGTGGTAATC
>CAYLRH010000296.1:0-1607 GCA_964385905.1 uncultured Alistipes sp. | reverse complement strand
GCGAGCAGCACACTCGCCTGAATGTCGGCACACAACGTGCTGTATTGGAGCAGGCAATGGAACAACTTAAATGTGCAATAGATAAACTTAGATAGATATGATTTACAGATTTAGAATGCTCTCGGACGAGAACGACCACTTTGTCCGTGACTTTGAGATGGCAGCCGATGCTACGCTGCTCGACATGCATGAGTTTATAATCTCTATGCTCAGCTACGACCCCTGCATGGCCTCTTTCTTCAAGGCCGATGACCGCTGGGAACGTCAGCAGGAGTACACATACATGGACATGGGTGGCGGCATGGGTGACGGAGGTAACGGCATGCCCAAGCCGATGGCGACGGCTCGCCTGTGCGATGTGCTTAACTTTATGCACGACCGTCTAATATATGTATTTGATCCCTTTACACAGCGTGCATACTACCTTGAAGTCATTGAGGCTAAGGAAGAGGAGGATGGCATGACCTACCCTCGTCTTCAGTTCGAGCACTCCCCCGCCCCCGACCAGTACGACCCCGAAGCAAACGAAGAGAGTGGCTCGATATTCGAGGAGATGATGGGTGAGTACAGCGATTTTGATGGCGATGACGCATACGACGATGAATACTAAAACCCTCATTGTCATCGTGGGACCTACGGGGTCGGGAAAAACCGACCTCTCCATTCGTGTGGCCGAACATTACGCCTGCCCGATTATCTCCACCGATTCGCGCCAATTCTATCGTGGCATACCCATCGGCACGGCACAACCCGAGAGGGAGCAGTTGGAGCGAGTGGAACACCATTTTATTGCCTCGCATGAACTTACAGACGAATTCAACTGTGGTGCATACGAGGTGGTGGCATTAAAACGCTTGGATGAGCTGTTTGCCGAGCGTGACTATGTTGTAGCCGTGGGTGGCTCAGGACTATACGTAAAGGCTTTGTGCGAGGGTATGGACGATTTGCCAGAGGTGGAGCCCGCCTTGCGTAGCGAGTTAGCCAGTAGGCTTAAAATCGAGGGATTGGAGGCTCTTGTCGAACAGTTGCGCGAGCTTGATTCCGCCTTTTATGAGGTGGTTGATAGAAAGAATCCTGCACGCGTTTTGCGAGCTTTGGAGGTATGTATCGCTACGGGAAAGCCATATTCATCTCTGCGCACGGGAGTGAAGCACCAACGACCCTTCAACATTGTCAAGGTGGGTGTGAATATGGACCGTACTGTATTGTATGAACGCATTGACCGCCGAGTGGATATAATGGTGGAGATGGGATTGGAGCAGGAGGCACGTGCGGTATATCCGCTACGCCACCTCAACTCATTGCAGACGGTAGGTTATCGTGAAATGTTCGACTACTTTGATGGGACAATATCGCGCGATGAGGCTATCGAACTTATCAAACGTAACTCGCGCCGATATGCCAAGCGTCAGCTGACGTGGTTTGGCCGCGATGAGCAGATTGAGTGGTTTTTACCCACAGAAACAAAAAAGATTATAGAATATATAGATTCAAAGGTTTGCACATTGAAATAATTTTGCTACTTTTGTCGCGTCTTACCTCATAGTAAGCGGTTGCTCGAATGGTGGAATAGGTAGACACGCCGGACTTAAAATCCTGTGGCCAGT
>CAYLRH010000295.1:0-1637 GCA_964385905.1 uncultured Alistipes sp. | reverse complement strand
GCCCCCTTCTCATCCATCAGCACAAGAAAATCGCCCTCCCCGACAAGGCGCAGGATAGACTCACCCTCCAGCTGTTTTTGGCGTGAGGCGGCCATATTGCGCGTGTTACGCACATCGGAGAGCGTAGTGATGGAGAAACGACAATAACGATTCACACGCTTGGCGTACATCTCAACCAAAGCCTCCACCTCGCGTGAATCGGTTTTGCCTACGACTATGAGTTCTATATTCATAATTTAGAGTCTGTATTCCACTCACCCTCGGCGCCATCGTAGAATATGGGCAGACGCTCCTCAACCGATTTGAGCCACTGGTAAGCCTTATACATATTATATCCGTTACCCGATGCCGAACCACTCAACGAGAAGCCTATGATGCACGAGTGGTTGCGCGAACGGTAATACATCGCCTTCACACGCTGCATATACTCATCAAACAACGCAGGATCATTCGCAGGAGTGCCCCCCACCTTACGGTCGCTACTATTTGTCGGCGACGATATGTTGGCGCAATCGATTACGAACATACCCGCCTTGTCGCACATATCGTAGAACCACTTGGGCTGCGGATAGTCGGGACACACGGTGTTGTAGCCACGCAATTTCAGTTGCTCAATCTCCTTGTAGGTCTGCTGACGGTCGGGCATAGCATTGAAATGCTCCTTCTTCTGCACGGTCAGCACCTTGTCGAAACGATAGAACTTGCCGTCACGATACTCCGTCTTGCCAAATCCCACCTTCAGCGGAATATACTCCCACAACATACCGTTACGCTTGATGTATAGCATCACGTTGTAGAGGGGTCGCTGGCCATCGCCCCATTTGAAATCGTAGGCGTGGTAGATATAGGGCTTGAACGAGAGAGTATCCATCGAGCGGCCATCGAGCGTAAGCGAATTAACGCTGAACTCCATCAACTTGCCCTTGGGATTGTAAATATCGTAACCCACTTGTATAGTCTCCTCGAAATTAAAGTCGTTGGCTACGATAACATCTAACTTAAGCTGTGCAAACTTACGGGTAGAATCGGGCTCAAGCACTATATCGAAGTCGCGCACCGACAAACGACGCTGAGCGAAGAGGTAGCTATTTTCAAAGAGTTTGAACTCAGGCTGAATCACACCCTCGTGCAACTGCGGCGTATAGCTGCGGCGCATACACATCAAAATCTCATTCACACCCTGACGCAAGAAACGCGAAACCATAAAATCAGCCGGTGTATAGGGGTCATCCACCTCGGCAACGAGTTGGTTGTTGATGTAGAGCGTGTATGCCGAACCATGATTCTCGACATGGAAGAAGAGATTGTAGTCATTCATGGTGGCATCAATCTCAAACTTCTGCATATATCGGGCCGCGCCATCCACAACATCCACACTCACGGGCGTGAAATCCATGTAGCGGGCTGTCTCGCTACGCTTGTCTGCCATAGCATCCTCACGCTTGTCGTAGGTGATGAACTCGCTACGATATACACGAGCCGACTGCGCAACAGCCGTTATAATCGAAAAAAGGGCCAAACCCAGCAATATAAATCGTTTCATACGTAGTTAACAGTTAGCTTTTTCAAGCGATAAACGAATATCTGTTCCTTGACGGTACAAAGTACCGTTTGCAAAGGTACTTTTTTTTTGACAA
>CAYLRH010000294.1:0-1648 GCA_964385905.1 uncultured Alistipes sp. | reverse complement strand
GTCGGCAATCTCACGCATACGCTTGTAGTCCCACTCGCGAGAGTAAGCCGATGCGCCACCCACGATGAGCTTGGGCTTATGCTCCAACGCCTTACGCTCCATATCCTCGTAGTCGATTGTGCCAGTCTGCTCGCTGAGCTGGTAGCCGATAGCGTTGAAATACTTGCCCGACATATTCACGGGTGAACCGTGTGAGAGGTGACCACCGTGTGCGAGGTCAAGGCCCATGAATGTGTCACCGGGCTGAAGAACAGCAAAGAATACTGCCATATTGGCCTGCGCACCTGAGTGGGGCTGTACGTTTGCATACTCGGCGCCATACAACTCGCACAAACGCTCGATAGCCAGACGCTCTACCTTGTCGACCACCTCGCAACCGCCATAGTAACGTGCTGCGGGGTAACCCTCGGCATACTTGTTGGTGAGAACTGAACCCATAGCGGCCATAACCTGCTCGCTAACGAAGTTCTCCGATGCGATGAGCTCGATGCCACGCATTTGGCGGGCACGCTCCTCAGCGATAAGATCGAAAATTTGATTATCCTGTTTCATTGTCTGTTATTTGTTTGAATTTAACTTTTCCATTTGTGTGTAATACAGATGACGAAGGGCTGCTATCGGATGGTGAAAAATCATCCTCGGGCCCACATAACGCATCACTTGGCGAATCTTCTCACGCATTTGGGGGTTATAACAATGTTTTTACACAGCGAGCAGAATTTCTTTTCGGCCATGTATGGGCATTTGCGTGTACGCTCGTCAGCATAGTCGGCAAGTTCGCGGCACTCGTCGCATAGTTGCTTTGAGTGGTGATTCTTGCGGCAATAGAGCGTAATCATATCGCGAACGACCTCCCGCTCGTGTTGTAATTTGCGTGTAATATCTACTTTGTCCATCATCTTTTCGTGGACGCAAAGGTAGAAAAACATTTTCTTTTTAGGAAATTTATATATCGTAGATATATGAATAATTCTATTTCTGATTCATCATCTGCTTGAACTCTTTGACAGACAAACTTTTGTCCCAAACTAATTTGTATCCACTCTTCTTGTGTGCCTCGGTTTGAGCCTGCATTGTTGCCATGCCGATTTTAGAGCGTCGTTTGTCCACCGACTTTGCTCGTCGTATGGGCCAGACGTAGTTGGTTTGTTGTTCGATTTTCTGTCCCTCGATGATGGTCTGTCTGCTTTGGGTTTGTGTTCCGTATAGCTGACGGCGGTTGCTGTGCATCAAAATTCTATCGTGAAGAGTGCATATTTCCGACCTCTTTATCTTGCCTTGTTTGGCGGCCTCCATTAACGGCTTGAAATATCGCTTTTGGAAGTCGAGGTCGGCGTGGTCGACAGTTAAGAATATTGCAGAATATGCCTTCTCGGAGAGGTTGGCGGGGATGCCATGTGAATCGATAATTGAGGCAACGTATTGCTGGTTCTCGAGGTCTATCTCTACCATCTGCTCGGCATAGAATATCAAGCTGTCGATATTCCCGCTTTGTTGGTGTTTGACTATTTTGTGACGCACCTCTTGATCTCTGTCGTGGATATGACAAAGCCGAGTGTTTATATCTCCTTCGGGAGCCTGTGCTGCTAATGGGTGACTTGAACTGAAAAAAGTTGTCACTATACAGGGCATAAAAAGTATAGTGCAA
>CAYLRH010000293.1:0-1664 GCA_964385905.1 uncultured Alistipes sp. | reverse complement strand
AATCAGGTTGCCGAGGGACAGGCTACCATCTCGGAGGCCGACTTGGCCGAGTTGAAGCGTATCTTTGACCTCTATACATTTGATATTCTCGGTCTTCGCAACGAGAAGCAGGAGGGTGCCGCTGGTGGTGGCGATATGCTCGGAAAGGTTGTGGATATGATTTTGGCTGTTCGTCAGGATGCCAAGGCCGCGAAGGATTGGGCTACGTCGGATAAGATTCGTAACGAACTAACTGCCATCGGTATCCGCGTTAAGGATCGTAAGGATGGCGTTGATTGGGAACTGGAGTAAAACTCCTTCTGATTGGCTCTTTTGGCGTCTGGCTTGATGTCGGATTGCTCACATACTCGTGTATGCTCCGCATCCTCAATCTTCGGCCAGCATCAAAATAGCCAATCATAAGAAGTTTTATGAGAGTAATAATTTTAATCTGAGATAGAGTATGGCAGAGGAGAAGAAACCTATTAAACAAGGCCAAGGTATAGCCATTGGCATAGCAATAGGTATGCTGATTGGTATTGCCACCGATAATATCGCATTGTGGCTGTGCATTGGAGTTGCCCTCGGTGCATCGTATGGTCACTACGATAAAAATAAGGATAGAGATAAAGAAGAAAAATGATGATTTCAGAAGACCAAATTAAAGAGGCTATAAGACGACAGGATTCGTTGGGGAGGTGTCTTTGACATCGCTCAGCGACGTATAGACCTACAAAACGAGGAGGAACGAACCCAAGACCCCGACTTCTGGGCTGATGCCGATGCTGCGCAGAAGCAGCTGCGTAAGGTGGCAGCTATCAAGTCGTGGGTTGATGATTATGATGCTGTCTGCAAGGCGGTTGAGGAGTTGCAGCTTATGCCAGAGTTTGTCGCGGCAGAGCTCGCTTCGGAGGCCGATATGGAGGAGCAGTATGCCCGCACGATGGAGCGCATCGAGGCTTTGGAGCTGCGTAATATGCTCAGCGGCGAGGAGGATAAGATGGGTGCCATTATGGACATCAACGCAGGTGCTGGCGGCACGGAGGCGCTGGATTGGGCCTCGATGTTGCTGCGTATGTACACCCGCTGGTGCGACGCGCACGGCTACAAATACCGTATGATGGATTATCAGGCGGGTGACGAGGTGGGTGTAAAGTCCTGCACGCTCGAGATTGAGGGCGACTTCGCCTATGGCTATCTCAAGAGCGAGCATGGCGTCCATCGTATGGTGCGCTTGTCGCCTTTCAATGCCAACAATAAACGTCAGACAACATTTGCGTCAGTATTTGTTTCTCCTGCCGTGGACGACTCGATTGATATTGTAATAAACCCATCGGATTGCGAGTGGGACACCTTCCGTGCAAGTGGTGCGGGTGGTCAGAATGTAAATAAGGTCGAGACGGCCGTTCGTCTGCGTTATCACAGTAAGGATCCCGACACGGGTGAGCCGATTGAGTTCCTAATCGAGAATATGGAGACACGTTCGCAGCTTGATAACCGTAATAATGCTCTGCGCATCCTCCGCTCAAAGCTCTATCAGCGCGAGATGGAGAAGCGAATGGCTACCCAGCAGGCGCTCGAAGCTACAAAAAAACGTATCGAGTGGGGCTCGCAGATTCGCTCCTATGTTTTCGACGACCGTCGCGTTAAGGACCACCGCACAGGCTTTCAAACCTCTAACGTCG
>CAYLRH010000292.1:0-1665 GCA_964385905.1 uncultured Alistipes sp. | reverse complement strand
GGCTGGTCACCCTTGCGAACATCGCTCTCGGCATGAACAACAAGATTATGCTCCTTACCATCGGCAACAAACTTGGTAATATCGAATGAGAAAGAGTCCGAACCGCCGTAGTGACGACCCACAAACGCTCCGTCGATATACACCTCCGACTCATAATACACAGCACCGAAGTTGAGTTTCACACTCTTGTTAGTCCACGATGCGGGAACCTGAATCGTGCGCTGATACCATACGCCATTGATGAACTCGGTGTGTGCAACACCTGAGAGTTTGCTTTCGGGAGCAAATGGTACGGTAATCTTACCATCGAAGCCCTTGCTATTGTAAAAATCACGCTCATGGCCTGTATCTGCCAAGTCGAGAGTAAAGCTCCACTCACCATTAAGGTTTACCCAATCGGCACGCTCAAACTGCGGACGGGGATACTCAGCACGAGGCTGCTGTGCAAACGATGCCACGGCAAAAAATAGCGCCACGACAGTCAGAATCTTGAATTTCATATTCGTTATGATTGTTATTGGTTAATATTCTCACAAATATACACTTTTTTTTGATAATCAGCAAAGCTGACCTCCATTTATGGCCAAAATAAAGGAGGATTGCCCTCTAAAGACAACCCTCCTCAATCTCATATAATCAGAATCGTTAGATAAAGATATATTTAAGAACAAACAACACGGCCAAGACATACATCGTAGGTGTGATACGCTTGAAGTTACCGCACAACACGTTTAGAGCAACATACGAAATCATACCCAACAAAATACCGTCAGAGATAGAGTATGCCAAAGGCATCATGATAACGGTAATGAAGGCGGGTATTGACTCGGCGTAGTCATCGAACTTTATCTCCTTGATGGGGCTCAGCATAAACAGACCCACGATAATCAATACGGGAGCCGTTGCTGCAGCAGGGATAGAGAGGAACAAGGGCGAGAAGAACAACGCCACAATAAAACAGCAAGCCACAGAGAAGGCGGTAAGTCCGGTACGACCTCCCTGCAATACTCCCGAAGCACTCTCAACATAAATAGTAGTGGTTGACGTACCCAAGCAAGCACCAACCGTAGTAGCGATAGAGTCAGCCATAAACGCCTGACGCACACGCGGGATACGGCCTCCGGGCTCCATCATATCAGCCTTGGTACATACGCCCACCATCGTTCCGATGGCATCAAACAAGTCGATAAAGAGGAAGGTGAAAACCACCACTACCATATCGAGCGAGAAGAGGTGGTCCCACTCAAACTGGAATGCTATATCTGAGATAGAGTGAGGCATCGACACTACGCCATTAAATGAGGTGATACCCATCGGAATTCCAATTACTGTAGTAAGCAAAATACCGATAAGCAGACCGCCACGAACATCCTTTACAACCAGCCAGCCGGTAATAAGCAGACCAATCAGCGCCAACAGCGCATTACCCGAAGTAATATCACCCAACGACACCAGCGTTGCCTCATTACGGACAATAACATCGGCGTTCTGCAATCCGATAAAGGCGATAAAGAGTCCGATACCTGCGCCAATAGCGCTCTTGAGCGATGCGGGGATGGCATTCACAATTGCCTCACGCAGATTCGACAGCGTAAGGGCGATAAAGAGCAGACCCTCAATAAATACCGCAGTCAAGGCAAACTGCCACGAATAGCCCATACCCAT
>CAYLRH010000291.1:0-1696 GCA_964385905.1 uncultured Alistipes sp. | reverse complement strand
CAGCAGTAAGAGTTACGCTTGCGGGGAAGATACCCAAACCATCCTTACCCTCTGACTCGCCGTAGAGCTGCTTCCACCACTCGGCAACGTAGAGCAACTTAGGCTCGTAAGAACCCAAAATCTCAATCTTCTTGCCTGCCTTATAGAACTCGTTACGAACGATAGCGTACTGTGCTGCCAAGTTCTCCTCAACGGGAACATCAGCCGCAGTAGCCTTCTCCATAGCCTGTGCACCTGCAACCAAAGCCTTGATGTCAACGCCAGCAACTGCCAACGGCAACAAACCTACGGGAGTAAGAACTGAGAAACGGCCACCTACATCGTCAGGAATAACGAATGTGGGGTAACCCTCCTGTGTAGCCAAAGTCTTCAACGCACCGCGAGCCTTGTCAGTAATAGCTACGATACGCTCGGCAGCCTCAGCCTTGCCGTAACGCTTCTCCAACTCAGCCTTGATAAGTCGGAAAGCGATAGCGGGCTCGGTAGTAGTACCCGACTTAGAGATTACGATAGCGGCAACAGAGTACTCCTTGGTAGCCTCCAACAACTCGTGAGTGTAGTCCTCAGAGATATTCTGGCCAGCAAATACTACTGTGGGGTTCTCGTGCTTCTTCTTCAAAAACTCGAAAGAGTTGCTCATAGCCTCGATAACAGCCTTTGCGCCGAGGTATGAACCACCGATACCGATACAGATTACAACCTCTGCCTTCTCGCGCAACTTGGCAGCCTGTGCCTCGATGGCAGCAATCTGCTCAGCGTCAATAGATGAAGGGAGGTTCACCCAACCCAAAAAGTCGTTACCTGCGCCCTCACCGGTGTGGAGCAATGTGTTGGCCGCTGCGGCCTGCGCCTTCATAGCCTCGCTGATAGCGACACCAGACTTGGCGATGTCTAATTTCATCAAACTCATTGTTTTTCTGTTTATAGTTTATGATTATTTTTCAACAAATTTCTCTCATCATTGCAAAGGCTCGTCTGCTCGGCTCTTTAGAGCTAAAAAGAGAGCCTTCAATAATTACGGGTACAAAAATAGTAAAAATTTCTTAACAAAAAGTTGGAAAACTTACCCATCTTTTCACTACCTTTGTGCTGTCGAATGCAATTATCGCACTTCGAAGGTGCCATCAAGGGGACAAATGGAGCTCTTTATGGTGCGTAACAGGTTGATTAATAAATAAAAACATAGATATGGGATTTTTTTCATTAATGCAGGAGTTGGCCATCGACCTCGGAACGGCCAACACGCTGATTATCTACAACGGTAAGGTCGTTGTTGACGAGCCGTCAATCATTGCCCTCGAGTTGCAGACGGGTAAGGTGAAGGCCATCGGTACCGATGCAAAGAAGATGGATGGCCGTGTAAACCCCAACATCAAGACTATCCGCCCGTTGAAGGATGGCGTTATCGCCGACTTTAAGGCTACGGAGTTGATGCTGCGCGGTTTGATTAAGAAAGTTCGCACAACAAACACCATGTTCTCGCCCTCGTTGCGTATGGTTATCTGTATCCCCTCTGGTTCTACCAACGTGGAGATTCGTGCCGTACGTGATTCGGCCGAGCATGCTGGTGCGCGTGATGTATATATGATTTTCGAGCCTATGGCTGCCGCTTTGGGTGCTGGTCTTGACGTGGAGGCACCTGAGGGTAACATGGTTATCGACATCGGTGGTGGTACTTCCGAGATCGCTTGTATCT
>CAYLRH010000290.1:0-1749 GCA_964385905.1 uncultured Alistipes sp. | reverse complement strand
GTCGATTCTGCGCTGATTCATCTGCAAGAGCAGGCACTCCTGCAAATTGCGCGCTCCGATACCTGCCGGCTCCAGCTGATGTATTATCGCAAGCAGGCGCTCCAGCTCCTCAACAGAGGTTTCAATGCCTAACGAGAAGGCTATATCATCCGAAATGGACTCCATGTCACGACGCAGATATCCATCCTCATCAATGCTGCCGACAAGGAACTCGGCAACAGCCATCTCCCTATCCGAAAGGTTACGGAACGACAGCTGCTCGGTCAGGTACTCCTGCATCGAACGGCCCTCGGTGATATTTACGGGACGTTGCTTGTCGTCCTTCGAGAAGTTGTTTATACGACTCTTATAGCTCGGCGTGTCATCCTCGCGGATATAATCGTCCACCGAGATGGTCTCTTCACCCTCCTCGTCGTTTCGCTCGTCCTCTTCGAGAACGATATTATCTTCTATCTCCTGCTTAACACGCTGCTCAAGCTGCATGGTAGGCAACTCCAACAGCTTTATCATCTGTATCTGCTGCGGAGAGAGTGTTTGTTGTAGTTTCTGAATCTGACGTTGTGAAATAGCCATTTTTCTGTAATTTATTTTGGCCGTTTGGATTTGGCAAGGGCTTCGTTTAAATCCCCGTCGCAACTCCAAAGAGCCTGTTCCACCTCGACAGGTTCCTTCATTTGCCTTAAGTGTGGCAATATCTATTTGGTCTTAACAACCTTAGCAATTGCACGTGCCCAGAAATGAGCCAGTTTCTTCGCTCCCGCCTCGTTGGGGTGGAGGTAGAATACGCCAGCCTTGCCGTCCTCGGCAAACATATACTTGCGGTGCTTTGCGCTGAAATAGTCGAACGCATCGCAGTCGCCCAAATATATATCATCGTTCTCGTTGGCAATCTCCACCAACACATCCGTATAGGCGACCATACGCTTCTGTCCCGCCACAAGGTACTGTGAGGCGTTGTGCGTATTGGGGCTGTACCAAATGGGGCGCTGCAAGACAAAGATGGCGTTGGGGCATAATTCGCGTATGCGCTCAATCATCGTCATCAGGTTCTTCTTGTAGTCCTCATTCGACACGGGCGAGCCGTTGGGGCCAAAGTTGGCCGAGTCATTCGTGCCAAGCATAATCGAGAAGATTATAGGCTCATAGCTCAGAGCCTTAATCTCCTCAATAGCCTTCTCTACACGCACGAAGTCACGCTTCTGCGACGGCAGGAAATCTAACGTTGTAGCACCTGAGCGACCGCAGTTGCGGAAATGCACATCTATCGACAGCATACGACCAACGTAATCGGCCGTAAACACTGGCGGAGCGGTCTTTTTGCTATCGGTATGTAGCGCACCTGCGGTGATACTATTTCCGATAAAAACCATGTTACAAGTGCGGGCCTTGCGCTGTTGTGCATTGGCGCTAAAAAGCATACACGCCATCGCCACAAGGCATAGTAATCTCTTCATGCGTAAGGGTATTATGCGGTTAATTATTAGAACTCAGCGTTATTCGGTGTACGGGGGAAGGGAATCACATCGCGGATGTTACCCATACCCGTAACGAACAACAGCAGACGCTCGAAGCCCAAGCCGAAGCCTGAGTGGGGCGCTGAGCCCCAGCGACGAGTGTCAAGATACCACCAGATATCCTGCTCGTTCATGCCGAGCTCCTGCACTCTTGCAGAAAGTTTGCCATAGTCAGCCTCACGCTCCGAACCGCCGATAATCTCGCCGATTTTGGGGAACAATACGTCCATGGCGC
>CAYLRH010000289.1:0-1771 GCA_964385905.1 uncultured Alistipes sp. | reverse complement strand
TGTACGCTCTTCTTCAAGCCCGATAAGTTCCTTTACGAGTATAAGATTGACTACACGGCTCTCTCTATCGGAAATGAGTTTATCGTAGGCTACGGATTGGATTATAACCAGCTGGGTCGTAATTTGAAGGATATATATGTCATTGATGAATAATGATATGTTGGATGGTGGTAATCGCCTACCGTTGGTTGAGGATTTTTACACCATCCAAGGAGAGGGTTTTCATGCCGGTAAACCTGCCTATTTTATCCGTTTAGGAGGGTGTGACGTGGGTTGTCGCTGGTGTGATGCCAAATATACATGGAATCCAAAGATTTTTCCTCCTGTTGATGTTGATACGGTTGTGGCACGTGCCAAGGGGTGTGCTGCGCAGGCTATTGTGATAACGGGAGGTGAGCCGTTGTTATATCCGTTGGGTATTCTTACTCAGCGATTGCGCGAGCAGGGATTGGAGATTTTTCTTGAAACATCGGGTACACATCCGTTTAGTGGTGAGTTCGACTGGGTGTGCCTCTCGCCGAAGCGTCAGCTGCCGCCGCTTGATGAGGCCTTTGGACGTGCGCACGAATTGAAGGTAATCATTCAAAGTGTGGATGATTTCGCCTGGGCTGAGGAGAATGCTCGTCGCGTAGGACGTTATTGCAGATTGTATTTGCAGCCTGAGTGGAGCGTATATGAGCAAATCATGCCTGAGATTGTGGAGTATGCCAAGGCAAATCCCAAGTGGTCGATATCGGTTCAGACGCACAAATTTATGCATATACCTTAATGTTGTATGGGAAGCGGTAAGTTAACAAAGAAGATGTGGCGTATAGCTATTGCCGTGATAATTGTCTACACGGCCGTGCTGACTGTGCGCAATCTTGTAACCGTAATTACCGTTAAGCATCGCATGAGCCGTCTTGCCGACCAGAAGGAGCAGTTTCAGGCTCGTATTACGGAGGATAGCACCATGCTGGAGCATTTGAAGTATGATGAGTATCTTGAGCAGTATGCCCGTGAACGTTTTCATATGCAACGTCCGAACGAGTATATATATATTATAGAGGAGTAGTAATTGTTTTAATTCCTAAATATTAAAAGGGTGCCAACTCAGCAGTTGCGCACCCTCTTATTTTATATCACGTTTCCCAACATCGGGAATATCCTCATCAGCGACTCTATTACCTGGTTGCGGTTGGCATCTTCGCGTAAGACGATAAGTACGGTGTTGTCACCCGCTATTGTTCCCAATATGTTTGGACAGTCGAGGTTGTCGATTGGAACCGAGATGGCGCTTGCATAGCCAGCCTTGGTCTTCAGTACGCCTAAATTGCCAGAGAATGTGAGGCTCGTGATGTTGTCGGATATGTTTGACGAAACGTTCACATCGTGCTGAGCCGTATTTGGTAGAACATATATATATCCCTTATTCTTGTGGGGAACTTTTGCCACATTCATAAACTTCAAATCGCGCGAGAGGGTACTCTGTGTAATCTCTATTCCGCACTCGGACAGGCGTGTGATAAGCTCCTCCTGCGAGCCGATTAGTTCACTACGAATTATCTTACGAATGGTGGCCAGACGTTGTGTTTTTTGATTCATTTTTTCTTAGGTTGGATTTTTATTTCGGTTACATATATGAAACGTTGTCGTGTCATATTTATGCGAATATAATGCATAAATTTGAAATATGCAAAATTTTGTCGCTCTATTTTTTGCATTGTTCGGGAGTGAGGATGTATTAATTTTACCGATTGAAAAAATGCTGTCTGACTTGAACTGAAAAAAG
>CAYLRH010000288.1:0-1780 GCA_964385905.1 uncultured Alistipes sp. | reverse complement strand
AACTTACGGAACAAGAGCGGAATATCCTCAGGGCGCTCACGCAACGCTGGAACAGAGATAGGCACCGTATTGAGTCGATAATACAAATCCTCACGGAAACGGCCGCTCTCAATCGAGCGAAGGAGGTCGTTATTCGTCGCCGCAACAACTCTCACGTTAGTCTTCTGCACACGCGCCGAGCCGACACGCATAAACTCGCCCGACTGCAATACACGCAACAATCGCACCTGCGTAGAGAGAGGCAACTCGCCTACCTCGTCCAAAAATATCGTACCGCCATCAGCCTCCTCGAAGTAACCCTTACGCGCCTCCGTAGCACCTGTGAACGAGCCCTTCTCATGACCAAAAAGCTCCGAGTCGATAGTACCCTCGGGGATTGCACCACAGTTCACGGCAACATACTTGGCATGTTTACGAGCCGAATAGGCGTGAATAATCTGCGGGAAGAACTCCTTACCTACACCACTCTCGCCCGTCACAAGCACCGACAAATCGGTGGGAGCAACACGCAGAGCAACGCTTAGGGCGCGATTCATCGCATCGGAGTTACCGATGATACCAAAACGCTGTTTAACGGTAATAATATCTACCTCTGCCATGATTGTTATTCACTTTTCTTTTCAATATAGTCCAAATCGGGATTGCGGATTCCCTCCTCTGCACTCTCTGGGACATCCTCGTAAATCTCCGAGTTGTCAATATATGGCTCATCATATCTTGAGGCCTGCCAATCATTCCACAGACCATACGCCAATGCCAAGATTGCCAAAACAGCTGCAAAAATAGCAAGCTTCATAATCAAATCGCTCTTGCTGCTCTTGCGCGAAGTGGCACTCTCACGACCTGTAACGACCTTGCGGCCATTACCATATCTAAGTCCCTTTACATAATCATCCGTAGGTCGCTGACGACGCGCAGGGCGCTTTTCGCGCACCTCATCAACAACATCATCTTCTGCCACAACCTCCACACGACGCGGTGCGGGCTCCTTACGAGGCACGACATTGATATGTACCTCCTCTTCCTCCTCGTCTTCAACCACAGGCTTCACCTCCTCAACAGGCTTTGGTGCGCTCTGCACTGCGGGAGCAACATTACGTGGTGCAACATTACCGTCGAGATTCTCGCCCTCGGTCGAAGGCTGATATGCAAACGAGATAGTTCCATTAACACCCGTCTTCAGCACTCCAAAACCGCTGAGCAGGCACTGTCCCGTACTCTCAAGGCGGAAGTTTACCTCAAAAACAAATCGGTCAATGGCTGCCGCAGCCTCCAACTCCGACACGCCATCGGCAACAAGCAACGAACGCAAAACGCCATCATCGCCCTTAATCAGATTCGAGAACAACACCACACGTCCCGTCTCCTTGACGATAAATGCGCCCAAGTTAGGCACCACCAGACGCTTATTGTTCTCAAGATATTTTGAAATTAATTCTACTATCATCTCTTCAATATGTAAATTTGGTGTAAAGTTACTAACTTTTTTCGTAATAGAAAAATCTATTGAAATATCGAAGATATTTTTATCTCAATCTCACCAATTGTTACCACCAAGGTGTCTCGACCAATACAAGAAAGCCGCAGAAAATACTTCGGCGGCTACAATTTATGCTGTTTAGCAACAACTATTTCAAACAAAAAAGGTTTGGATTGCTCCAAACCTTTTTGCTATTATTACTCCTCCAAGCGGTAAGTGTGCTCAACGTAGATAGCGCGCTGCATCTGCTCACGCTTTGCGATTGAGGGCTTTGTGAAGTACTGACGACGACGCAACTCC
>CAYLRH010000287.1:0-1785 GCA_964385905.1 uncultured Alistipes sp. | reverse complement strand
CGACCGGCGAAATTGATAAAAGTTGATGTGACATATTAGAATCGGTTTATTTGGCTTCAAAATTAATACTTTTTATCCACACTACGAGCAGATATTTTACGTAAATGGCGATTTTTTTGTAATTTTGCAAAGCATAATAAGATTATAGGTAGTAAAATGAATATTTTTTCGGCAATAATAGACTCAATCGTCGGCTTTGTCAATCGCAATCCTCTCACCACGATTATTATCGTGATGTTGCTGGTCTTTGCCCCCTCGTTTTTCGGGACATTGCTCATCGGCATAGCCATTTTGATATTAATCACTCTGGCAATTCCAATATTTATGCTCTTCCGCCTGCGTCGCATGAGCCGCAAGATGAAGGAGGAGGCACAACAGAATAGCACTCAGGGTAGTTTCTACAACGACTCTCGCCAAAGTGAGGGCGATGTCAAGGTACACTCTACCTCACAGCAGCCCCAAAAGCGTGTAAACGACAACGTGGGCGATTACGTCGATTTTGAGGAGGTAAAAAACAAGGAATAACGTTTAACCTGCGCAGAATCGTCGCAGGCAGAAGATTAATCAACATAGGATGTTTAGTATTTTTGAATCCATAGGTCGTTACACGTTGCTGATGCAGAAGGTTTTTTCGCGTCCCGAAAAGATGCGAATCTACTACACCCGCATCATGGCGGAGATGGAGACATTGGGACTCAA
Organism: uncultured Alistipes sp.; assembly: GCA_964385905.1. Classification (GTDB taxonomy): domain Bacteria; phylum Bacteroidota; class Bacteroidia; order Bacteroidales; family Rikenellaceae; genus Alistipes. The sequence goes on along the minus strand of CAYLRH010000287.1, from coordinate 1,086 downwards.
CTCAATAGGTTTGACGGCCATCATATCGGTATTTATCGGCTCGGCCGTAACCTTGCAGATGGCAATCACGCTGGAGTCGCCGTTCATTCCGCAATTTATGATTGGATACGCTACACGCGAGGTGATGATTCTGGAGTTTTCATCGACGGTTGTAGCGCTTATTCTGGCCGGTAAGGTCGGCTCGAATATCGCCTCGGAGATAGGCACCATGCGCATCACCGAGCAGATTGATGCTCTGGAGATTATGGGTGTCAACTCAGCCTCATATCTCATCATGCCCAAGATTGTGGCAACGGTGTTCTTCTTCCCGTTCCTTGCCATCTTCTCGATGCTTATCGGTATTGCCGGCGGATACGGCATTGCAGCCCTCACGGGAATCATGAATCCGATTGAGTATATCGACGGATTGAAGTACTGTTTTTACATTGACGAGATATGGTATGCGTTGGTAAAGATGGCATTCTTCGCCTTCTTTATCACCAGCATCTCAGCCTACTGCGGCTACTACGCCAAGGGCAACTCATTGGAGGTGGGTAAGGCTTCGACACAGGCCGTTGTGATTAGCTCCATCGTCATCATGATATGTAACCTTATATTAACGCAACTTCTACGCACATGATCAAGGCAGAAAATATAGTAAAATCATTCGACGGGCGCACCGTACTGAATGACATATCGGTGGAGTTCGGCACAGGTCAGACAAATCTTATCATCGGCCGAAGCGGCTCAGGTAAGACCGTGCTGCTCAAGAGCTTGGTAGGTCTGCACGATGTTGACGAGGGTGCGATATATTATGACGATATATGTTTCTCTACACTCGATTTCAAAGGCCGCAAGGCAATACGCAAGGATGTTGGCATGATTTTTCAGGGAGGAGCCCTGCTGGATGCATCGACCGTGGCGGAGAACGTGAAGCTGCCACTCGACCTCTTTACCGAGCAGTCGGAGGAGGAGAAGATGGAGCGAGTGAACTACTGCCTTAAGCGTGTGAATCTGGATAATGCGCACCACCTCTACCCCTCGGAGTTGAGTGGCGGCATGGTCAAGCGTGCTGCCATAGCACGTGCCATCGTGCTTAACCCGCGT
>CAYLRH010000286.1:0-1801 GCA_964385905.1 uncultured Alistipes sp. | reverse complement strand
ATCGGCATCTGGCGGCAGAGGTTTACAATCTGTCCTGCTTCGCTATCCTTGCCATATACTGTTATCTGGTTGAAGGCCTGCTCGGCGGGTGAGAGTATTGTTGACGAGAGCTGGTCGCACAACGCATCTATAAAGTAACTCTCCTCACCCATCAATAGATATATGGGCGCAAACTGTCGTGCGGCAATCTGCGAACGCAAACGCTCGAATGCAGCAACGCTATCCTTGAATTTAAGAGTTGACTTGGCCATGCTATATAATCTCTTTTGTTATGCGAATCACCCTCTCGGTCTTCTCCGTTATGCGGAACTCGTCACCAATGCGACGACCTACCAACCACGCTATCTTTTCATCCGATAGAAGTACAAATTGACGACTCTTTTCGGGCATCGACATCTTTGCGTCAATCAAAAAGTCGCTCACCTTCTTGCTTCCTGCCATACCAAACGGGGTGAAGCTATCGCCCTCCTTCCAGCGGCGTAGGGTAAGCGGATATGAAATCTTGTCGGCATTTAGCAGTGCAACATTGTCGGGAACATTGTAGGTCGTAATATCGTCTACATAGCACACCTCGAAGTAGAGAACAGAATTACCACAGTAGGCTCTCTGTTGGCCCTCGCGGATGGTGATTTCGCACGTGTCGTTATCATCAATGCTGGTAATTACGATGTTGCCACGGTCGATATATGCCACATTGCTACGCGAATAGAATCGTTTTCCTGAGTTGTTGCTCGCCAGAGCCTTGCACACCCCATCCACCGTATCACCCTTGAATCCGAAACGTGAACTTAGTATCTCATAAATCACAAACTCACGCGATGAGTGGTCGGCAATGCGGTCGACATGAAGTGTATATATTCCTGCCTGCTCCGTGACGGCTTGGGCGTAGATGTTATCAATCGCCCCCTGAATAAAGTGCTGAGCTGAAATCAGTCGCTCGATATTCTGGTGCATGATAAACGGGAAGCGCGGGTTTATTTCGCGAATACGGGGAATTAGTCCCAAACGAATCTTGTTGCGCAGATATTTTGTCGTCTTGTTTGACGAATCTTCGCGGTAAGGTATATGCTTTTGTAGGGCATACTCAAGTATCTCCTTACGTGTGGCAAACATCAGCGGACGCACGATACGCCCCACCTGCTTGTGAATACCCGTAAGACCTCGCAGACCCGTACCACGCAGGAGGTTTATGAAGAAGGTTTCAATCGAGTCATCAATGTGGTGTGCTACGGCAATGACCGTATAGCCATGCTTCTCGCACAACTCGGCAAACCACGTATAACGCAGTCGGCGTGCAGCCATCTCCATCGACTCGCCCGTACGCTCCATCTCGCCTACGGTGTCGAAGCGGCGGTTGTAGCACTCAATACCGTATTTTCGCGCACGCTCCTGCACCAATATCTCATCCTCGTCGCTCTCTTGGCCACGCAGGCAGAAGTTGCAGTGTGCAACGCCTACGTTGTAGCCGCTATTGACACACAACGACATCAGCACCATTGAGTCCACACCTCCCGACACGGTCAGTAGAATCTTATCCTGACGTGTGAAGAGCTCGTGCCGAGCGACGTATTCCTGAAATTTATCTATCAACATCGTTATAAAACATTAACCTCTGGCTCAATCTCCACGCCGAACTTTTCGGCTACACGCTGTTGAACATCACGTGCCAAAGCCATCACCTCGCCGCCCGTAGCGCCTCCGTGATTGACCAGCACCAACGCCTGGCGGTCGTGAACACCTACATTTCCCGTGCGGTAGCCCTTCATGCCTGCTTGGTCGATAAGCCAGCCTGCGGCTAACT
>CAYLRH010000285.1:0-1835 GCA_964385905.1 uncultured Alistipes sp. | reverse complement strand
GAGGCTAAGGCAGATAAGGCTAAGGTGAAGATCGACGAGCGTCTGCTTACTGCTTACAACCGTATTCGTCGTAGTGTACGTAACGGTTTGGCTGTTGTTACCGTTAAGCGCGATGCCTGCGGTGGTTGCTTTAACCGTATTCCTCCTCAGCGTCAGGCTGATGTACGTTTGGGTAAGAAGCTCATCGTATGCGAGTATTGCGGTCGTATTCTTGTCGCAGATAGCGAGGAGTAATCGATACAAAGTTAAGAATGTGATAAAAGGGGTAAAATCAGTGGTGGTTTTATCCCTTTTTTCATGTAAATTTAATATTAATCTTACATTGTTTGTAAAATAATCGCTACCTTTGCGGCGGATTTATTTATATAATGTAATCAAATAATCTCCGAATAATGAAGATAGCTCTTGCCCAATTAAATTATACCATCGGCGATATCGATTCCAACGTATCGCATATCATCGATGCAATCCGCAAAGCCGAGGCCGAGGGTGCCGATGTGGTGCTGTTTGCCGAGTATGCCGTGAGCGGAACACCCGCTTATGACTTGCTGCGTAAAACCACTTTCCTTACGTTGTGTGAGGAGGCTCTGGAAGAGATTGCTGAGGCTTGTACACGTGTTACAGCCATCGTGGGATCTCCCGTGCTGACCAGCCGAGGTGCAGTGAGTGCTGCTGCAGTGTTGCGTCATGGCCGCGTGGACGAGATAGTTGAGAAGCAGTATGTTATGGCACGCCGCGAGATGGGATTTATTGTTGAGGGCGAGGGATATAAAACCATCAATATTTGCGGACACGATGTTGCCGTCATGGTTGGCAACGATTTGGCTCACCTGTCGGAGATTGATTCAAAGGCCGATTTTGTTTTCAGTATCAACTCACGCCGTTACGGCAAGGGCTTGCTTACGCGTCGTTTGGAGACTCTGCGCAGCCTTTCATTCACCGAGGGTCGTAATATCGTAATCATCAATCAGGTAGGTGGTTCGGGTGACCTCGTGTATGACGGAAATTCGGGTATTGTGAACAAGCAGGGTCGGGTAGAACTCTTCATGAAGAGCTTTGAGGAGGATTTTGCTATCTTTGACACACAGGCCGAGCATCCCGCATTAGAGATTCCTTACACATCATACAACGACCGCACCCGCATGGTATATCAGGCGGCATGTCTGGGTTTGCGCGACTATTTCCACAAGAACGGTTATCAGAAGGCCTGCGTGGGTCTTTCGGGCGGTATCGATTCATCGGTTGTTGCATGTTTGGCGGTAGGAGCTTTGGGTAAGGAGAATGTTAAGGGTCTGATGATGCCTTCGCAGTTCTCGTCGGAGCACTCTGTTGAGGATGCCAAGCAACTGGCAGAGAATTTAGGTATTGAGTATAGCGTATTGCCTATCTCAGAGGCATATACAGCAATTATGGATACACTGAAGCCTGTTACGGGCGGAACGGAGTTTGACGCTACGGAGGAGAATATCCAGTCGCGTATTCGTACCGTATTGCTCATGGCTTTGCAGAATAAGGAGGGCTACGTGTTGCTTAACTCGTCGAATAAGAGTGAGAATGCTATCGGTTGGTGTACTCTGTATGGCGATACCGCTGGCGCATTCAGCCCCACGGGTGACCTCTATAAGAGTGAGATATACGATTTGGCTCGCTATATCAACAGCCGCTTTGATGATGTAATTCCTGAGAGTATTCTCAAGAAGGAGCCTACATCGGAGCTTCGTCCCAACCAGAAGGATAGCGATATTTTGCCCCCGTACGAGGTTGTTGATGCCATCCTTTACCGTATGATTGAGGAGGGCCAGCACCGCGAGGAGATTATCAATGCGGGATTTGAC
>CAYLRH010000284.1:0-1841 GCA_964385905.1 uncultured Alistipes sp. | reverse complement strand
CCTTAATCACCTTGGCCACCGACGTACGGAATGCAGCCTGATGCGTACCGCCCTGCGGGGTATATTGACCATTAACGAACGAGTAATAACTCTCACCGTAGCCCGTACCGTGGGTAATAACCACGTCGATATCATCGCCCGACAGATAGATGGGCGGATACATAGGCTCCTCCGAAAGATTATCGTTCACCAAGTCCAGCAATCCATTCTTCGACACGTACTCCACTCCGTTGAGTACAATCTTAAGACCGAGGTTCAGGTATGTGTAGTTGCGGACCAGCTGCTCAACATAATCCATGTTATAGCTGTACTGTCCGAAAATTTCCTCATCCACGCGGAAGCTGATGAAGGTACCGTTCTTATCATCCACTCCATTCTCCCAGCGGTCGGTAAGCTCCAGTCCTTGAGCAAAAGTAACAGTATGTGCCTCGCCATCACGCACCGAACGAGCCGTAAACTCGCTCGAAAGCATGTTCACAGCCTTTACACCCACACCGTTAAGACCAACGGTCTTCTTGAAGGCGTCGCCCTCATACTTACCTCCCGTATTCATCTGGCTGACGGCTGCTGACAACGACTTGAGGGGAATACCTCGACCATAGTCGCGCACCGACACCACGTTATCCTCGATGGTAATCTCGATTCTGTCGCCGGCACCCATGATAAACTCGTCGATAGAGTTATCTACGGTCTCCTTAATCAACACATAGATACCATCATCAGACTGCGAGCCATCGCCCAACTTACCGATGTACATACCGGGTCGGCGACGCAGATGCTCGCGCGGGGATAGGGTTTTGATAGCATCATCATCGTATGCCACTTGGGGTGTATTATTTTTTGCGTTATTTGCCATACTTGCACTTATTATCCGCTTTAATGTCGCAAATGTATTACTTCATAGTGCCATTTCGTGACACTGTCAAAAAAATGTTTATCTCTTCTCTGCTGCAACCTCCGCTCGCAACTCAGCCAAAGCCGTAACCATACGCTCCTGCACCTGCAGTGTCAGCTCCTTTGTGCCAAGCGAAGCAACCTCCTCCGCCGATACGGGCTTCAGCACTCGGATAGCCACACGATGATTCCAATTCACCAACCAACCCTTTTTGAACACATCGTTTGTTCCGGTCATCACCACGGGAAGAATCTCAACACCTGCCTCCTTTGCCAGGCTGAAGGCTCCCATCTTGAAGTTGTGAATCTCACCATCTTTTGAGCGTGTACCCTCGGGGAAGATTGCCACCGTAGCACCACGCTTGAGCCACAACTTACCCAAACGCGACACCTTTGCCATTGCTTTCTTAGGATTACCGCGCTCGATAGGAATATCACCGTGAATCGAGAGCAATGGGCCCATAAAAGGCACCCAGAACACCTCTCGCTTCGACACCCAGCGGAAGTTGAGTGGAATCTTATATGCTGCAAAAATATCGAAACCCGAATTGTGATTCAAAGTCATAACGTAGGGCTTTCCCTTCTCGATATTCTCAAGGCCGTCGATAGTACGCTTTGAGAACGGAACTAAATCGTATATCAAAAAACATATAATACGAGAGCACTCATGTACCCAACGGCGACTCTTATCAAAGGGATAGGTCACAATCAACACAATGATTGAAACGATGAACCAGAAGGTCACCTGTATCAGTGTTAAAAGATAGAATAAAATTGACAACATAGTAAGATTTTATTAAAATATATTCATCTTGCATATTTACTCATTTTTAACGATATCACCAAAATTTTTTCGACCATTTTTTAAACACTTTATGCCGCTTAGCCACCATCGGGCAGAATATTTGAAAATATCGAATTATTTTATATCTTTGTCAATGGTCATC
>CAYLRH010000283.1:0-1858 GCA_964385905.1 uncultured Alistipes sp. | reverse complement strand
TTATGGAGCTTTCATATTTCGCAATTATCATCGGTGCGATCTTCGTTAATAACGTTGTTTTCGCACAGTTCCTCGGTATTTGCCCCTTCTTGGGCGTATCGTCTAAGGTGGAGACCTCGATGGGTATGGGTGCTGCCGTAACCTTCGTTATGGGCCTTACATCTATCGTGGCGTGGTCTATTCAGGAGTTTATCCTCGTGCCGTTGCAGATTGAGTATATGCAGACCATCGTCTTCATCCTCGTTATCGCTGCATTGGTGCAGATGGTGGAGATTGTGTTGAAGAAGGTGTCGCCCGCGCTTTATCAGGCGTTGGGTATCTTCCTGCCGTTGATTACCACAAACTGTGCTGTATTGGGTGTGGCTATTTTGATGATTCAGAAGGAGTTTAATCTCTTGCAGTGCTTCGCTTACTCTGTATCTACCGCTTTGGGTTTTGCTATGGCTTTGGTGTTGTTCGCAGGTATCCGCGAGCGCATGGAGTTGGATGGCATACCCGCAGCATTGAAGGGTAACCCCATTGCACTTATCACAGCAGCTATCCTTGCTATGGCCTTTATGGGCTTCTCTGGCTTGGTATAGTAGATGTGGAGATATAGTAAGGACCGATGGCCATAAGGCTGTCGGTCTTTTTTTATTGAATTGGTGCTGGGTATAAGCAGCGCCTATGATACATTAAATTCTTTTTATCGTTTTTGTGATTTTTTGGAGGTTTTGTGTACTACTTTTGTAATAGAGAAAAACGAAATTCATTAACAAACAAAAAACTGAAGATTATGGATAAGTACACTTGCATTCCTTGCGGTTGGGAGTATGACCCCGCAATTGGTGACCCTGAGAACGGTATTCCCGCTGGCACATCATTTGACGAGCTGCCCGACGATTGGTCTTGCCCCTTGTGTGGCGCAGGTAAGGACCAGTTTGAGAAGCAATAGACAATTTATAGATGAAAAAGGCGACCTGTACGGGTCGCCTTTTTTCGTATTATCATTTTTTTATTCTGGCTTAACCAGTGAGAGATACAACTCGTCAAGTTGTGACTGGTCGATTACCGAGGGAGCATCCAGCATTACGTCGCGGCCAGCATTGTTCTTCGGGAATGCGATGAAGTCGCGGATAGACTCTGAGCCACCGAACAGCGAACACAAACGGTCGAAACCGAATGCCAAACCACCGTGGGGAGGCGCACCGAACTTAAACGCGTTCATCAGGAAGCCAAACTGCTCCTGAGCCTTCTCGGGTGTGAAGCCCAGAATCTTGAAGATAAGAGCCTGCAACTGAGCGTCGTGGATACGAATCGAGCCACCACCAATCTCCGTACCGTTACATACGAAGTCGTAGGCGTTGGCACGCACGCGGCCAGGGTCGCTCTCAAGGTAGGGAACATCCTCAGGCTTGGGCGAGGTGAAGGGGTGGTGCATGGCGTAGTAGCGCTCGGTCTCGTCGTCCCACTCGAACATCGGGAAGTCAACAATCCACAGCGGCACAAACTTCTTCGGGTCACGCAATCCCAGCTGCTCGGCAACGTGCAGACGCAGAGCGCAGAGCTGTGTGAGGGCCTTGAACTTCTTGCCACACAAAACGAGCATCAAATCGCCATTCTGTGCGCCCATACGCTCGGCGATAGCCTGCAAATCCTCGGCTGTGAAGAACTTATCGATAGATGACTTGAGGTTACCCTCGTTGTCCTTTCTTATCCATACCAAACCCTTAGCACCTACCTGCGGGCGCTTTACATAGTCGGTCAAGGCATCAATCTGCTTGCGAGTGTAGCCTGCACAACCCGTAGCGGCGAAACCTACTACGTACTCCGCATCGTCAAATACGGGGAATGAGTGTCCGTGTGCGAGGTCGGTGAT
>CAYLRH010000282.1:0-1903 GCA_964385905.1 uncultured Alistipes sp. | reverse complement strand
CCGAAAATTTGTCACCGCGCGGTTTTTGCGCCACTTTTTTGGCGGCAAAAAGGGGCAAGAAGATTTTTTGGTATCAGTAAAGGTTTTAAGACAAAGGTAGATTGCCACAGATGTTTATAGAAACTGATATTGTATCGGCAAAGCATTAAAATAAACATCTTCGCAATGACGAGATATTTTTGATTATGAAACAACTAAACGAAATATTATCCTCTACCGAGGTGGTGTCGCTTACCGTAGCCTCGGATGTGGAGATTACGGGCCTGACCTACGACTCGCGCACGGTGAGCAAGGGCAACTGCTTCTTTGCCGTCAGGGGTACGCAGAGCGATGGCCACAACTACATCGCCAAGGCTATCGAGGCGGGTGCTGCGGCCATAGTGTGCGAGCAGCTGCCCGAACAACTCAATACGAACGTGAGCTACATTGTGGTTAAGGATACCAATGCTGCAATGGCCGACATGGCTGCTGCCTACTACGATAACCCCTCGCACGAGCTGAACCTTGTGGGTGTTACGGGCACAAACGGCAAGACGACCGTAGCCACGTTGCTCTACGACCTCTACCGTAAGATGGGCTACCGCGCGGGATTGATTTCGACGGTGGTATATCGCATCGACGAAAAGGAGATACCCTCGACACACACCACGCCCGATGCCATACGCCTCAATGCCATGCTGCGCGAGATGGTCGATTGCGGCTGCGACTACTGCTTTATGGAGGTGTCGTCGCACTCATTGGTGCAGGAGCGTGTGCGAGGCTTGAAGTTCCGCGGTGCTATGTTCACAAACCTCACGCACGACCATTTGGACTATCACGGCACCTTTGCCGAGTATATAAAGGCGAAAAAACGCCTCTTCGACACCCTGCCCAAGAGCGCCTTCGCGCTGGTGAATGTTGACGATCGCAATGGCGAGGTGATGGTGCAGAACACACGTGCCAAGGTAAGCCGTTACTCGCTCCGCGCAATGGCCGACTTCCGCTGCAAGGTGCTGGAGATGTTGTTCGACGGTATGCTGTTGCGCATCAACTCGCACGATGTGTGGGTGAAGTTCCTCGGACGATTCAACGCCTACAATCTGCTCTGCGTATATGGCGCTGCGGTGTTGCTCGGCTCTGACGAGCAGGAGGTGTTGCAGGCCTTGAGTGCGCTGCACTCGGTGAGTGGTCGCTTTGAGCCTGTGCGTTCCGAGAAGGGTGTGACGGCTATTGTCGATTATGCCCACACGCCCGATGCGCTTGAGAACGTTATAGCTACGATTAACGATATACGCACCCCCTCGCAGCAACTCATCGTTGTCTGCGGCTGTGGTGGCGACCGCGACGCTACGAAGCGTCCTGAGATGGGCCGCATAGCATCACGCGAGGCCGACATTGCCATCTTCACGTCGGATAACCCCCGCACCGAGGACCCTGAGAAGATTCTCGACCAGGTGGTGGCGGGCGCAGAGGCGGGACGCCAGACGCTGCGTATCAGCGACCGTGCGCAGGCAATACGCACGGCGGTGATGTTGGCAAAAACGGGCGATATAATCCTCATTGCGGGTAAGGGCCACGAGGATTACCAGATTATCGGCACGGAGAAAATCCACTTCGACGATAGGGAGCAGGTGCGTGAGGCATTTGCCGCGTTGGGGAGATAAGAAGGTTTAAAATTCCCGTGCGTCAGCCCAACCGCGGCCGGCAAATTTTCGGATGAAGGGCAAAGCGCAGGCGGAGGGTTAAATAAGGTAGATTGCCACGAACTTTTATAGAGGCTGATTCGGTATCAGCAACGCCCTAAAATAAAGGTTCTTGCAATGATGTAATTTTGAATTAAAATTTTTTGAAAAATATGTTATACTCTCTTTTTCAGTTACTTGACGAACGTTTCGACCTGCCGGGTGCGGGTGTATTCCAGTAT
>CAYLRH010000281.1:0-1927 GCA_964385905.1 uncultured Alistipes sp. | reverse complement strand
AACTCTATTAGTTAACCGCTCTAAAAAGTGTCAACCTTTTCTCGGGATAGTCAGTATTCGAAGTATAAATATACAATAATTTTTCGGATTAGAACGATTTATGTGAAAAAAATATGACGATTTGCGTTTTTTGGAGGATATGAGGAGTGAAAATATTAAAATGTGGTATCTTTGCGCGACATGAAATTGATTTCGACATACAAAAATTACTACAAGGAGAATTTGCGGTTGGCGTTTCCCGTGATATTGTCGCAACTGGGGCAGATTACGGTGCAGCTGGCCGACACGGCCATGGTGGGGCACTATGGAGGGGATGACCCGACTCCGCTGGCAGCGGTATCGTTTGCGACGAATCTATTCTACATCATATTCATTACTTCGATAGGCCTAACCTTCGGACTTACGCCGTTAGTGGGAGAGCGTTATGCGCAGGGGCGAGAGCGCCATGTGAGGGAGCTGCTGCAGAATGGATTGCTACTATATTCGATGATTGGAGTGGCGGCGACGCTGCTGCTCGTGGCCTCACGCGGGCTGTTTCCCATAATGGCATCGCTGATGATTGGGGATAATGACGGCTCGATAGGCGGAGTGGTGGAGATGGCACTGCCGTACTATGACACGCTGATTTGGAGCATGTTTCCGGTGATGATATGGGGCACGATAAAGCAATTCCTTGAGGGTGTTGGCAACACACGTATAGCGATGGTGACAATCATAACGGCAAACTTATTAAACATCCTGCTGAACTGGATTTTCATCTTCGGCAAGTGCGGATTTGAGCCTATGGGTGCCGTGGGAGCGGGTTATGCGACACTAATATCGCGTGTGGTGCAGTGTGCGATGATGGTAGGATATTTCTTCCTCGCACCGCGTTTTAAGGTCTACACCGAGGGGTTGCTGCGCCAGTCGATGATAAAGATGAGACGCATAGCCGAGATTTTGAAGGTGGGAATACCCATCTCGTTCCATATGTTTATGGAGTCGAGCGCATTCGTTGTGGCGGGAATTATGGTTTTAGCATTCGGCGCCGCATCGGTAAGTGCCTATCAGATAGGCGTTAGCATGATGAACGTGACGTTTATGATTGTCATTGCCATAGGCTCTTCGACAACGATTCTATGCTCGCATATCTATGGCCGTCGAGATTTTCCACGCCTGCGTCGCACGGTCAATGCCGCGTACCAGATGGGGTTGTTGTGGAATATCACCGTGGCATCGCTCTTTGTGGCTTTCAGATACCAGATTCCGGCTCTTTTCACTACGAATGAGCAGACGATAGAGATTGCGGCGCAGATGCTTATCTTCATCTCGCTGTTTCAGGTATCGGATTGTCTGCAAGCAATTTCGATAAGTATCATGCGAGGTCTGCAAGATGTTAAAGTGCTGATGCCCATCGTATTTATATCATACGTAGTAATAAATATTCCCGTAGGCTATCTGCTCGCGTTCGAGTGTGGATTCAAGACAAATGGCCTTATCATGGGCTTTATAGTCGGGTTGTCGTGCTGTGCCATAATGACCATACGACGCGTGAGAAAGAATATAAAGCGATTGGAGATGAGTGTAGAAAATTAAAAATATTTTCTTACCTTTACAAAAATTTTCACAAACGATGAGTTGTAATCATAACTGTACGAAAAAACATATACCCGAACCTGGTCGCGGATTCACCGTCTGCGACTGCACAGCCGATTTGTGCGTAGAGCCTGTCGAGGGCTGCTACAAGTTGCACGAAACGCCGTGGCTGGAGGAGTATCCAGATAATATTCCAACCGATATTTTCGAGGTTCGATTCAAGAATACACGCCGCTCATACTATAAGAATGTCAATAACTTAGCCCTTAAGCGTGGCGATATTGTTGCCGTGGAGGCATCTCCCGGCCATGACATTGGCATTATCTCGCTTACGGGCGATATGGTTGCCAAG
>CAYLRH010000280.1:0-1975 GCA_964385905.1 uncultured Alistipes sp. | reverse complement strand
GAACTCCTCTTTCAAGAATGAAAATCTTGCGTCCTAACCGATAGACGAATGGACCCTACCGCTATCATTCCCACAATAAGCGGGGACTTTAGCGGTGCAAAGGTAAGAAAAAAAATATAATCCACAATAAAACAGAAGAAAAAAGTGCTTGATTAACTGAATAAAATGAGCGTATTAGGCCTCTGGCGACAAGATGAGGTAGATAATCAAAATAAAAAAACGGGTTACCGATACTCCTCGGCAACCCGCATATATTAATTAACAATATATCAATTATCTATTAGCGTCGATTGCTGCACAAATGCGGTCAAACACCTCGTCCATAGTACCTACACCATCAACGGCAACATACTTACCCTGCTTTGAGTAGTGCTCGGCAACAATCTCGGTCTGCTCGCGGTAAACGGCGATTCGGTTGCGGATAACATCCTCCGAAGCGTCGTCGGCACGACCTGAATCCTTACCACGCAGAAGAATACGCTTAACAAGCTCCTCCTCGGGAACATCCATGTAAACCATAACATTCACACTCAAACCATCCTCAGCCAAGATGCGGTCGAACTCCTCGGCCTGGGCTGTTGTGCGGGGGAAACCGTCGAAGATGTTACCTACGGCATCCTTGTGCTCATTCATGTAGTTGCGAATCATGCCGATTACGATTGAGTCGGGAGCCAGCTGACCCGCCTCGATGTAACTCTGCATACTCTTGCCAAGTTCTGTGCCGCGCGAAATCTCGCCACGAATAACCTCACCTGTTGAGATGTGGTTGATGTTATACTTCTCCTTAATACGCGCCGCCTGCGTACCCTTGCCACATCCCGGCGCACCAAACAATATAATATTAAGCATAATGGTAGTAGTTTTTTTAACCTAACTGAGGCCAAAATTACAAAACTTATTCAAAAAACGCGCTTTAAAAGAGAATAATTTGCCCCAAATTTTGCATTAATCTGGAAAATAATTCTTAACTTTATATGATTATCGGCCTACGAGTCGATATTTTTGTAACTTTGGGACATGAAACGCTATTCAACACGATACCTTTTAACCGCGCTTCTTGCAGCAGTGATTTCCTCACTCTCCTCATGCCGACAGGCCGAAGTAGAGCCGATGATTGCCGCAGGATATATCGACGTGGCATCACCTGAATCTATCGTAATAAAGGGCGATACAATCGGTGTGCGCCACTTTGCCATCGACGAGCAGACTGTATTCGAGGGTGGAGAGATGATTGAGGGCAACATTGCAGAGATTATATACCTACCACAGCGGAATGATGAAGAGTTGCCGTTGGCCCTTACCATAACCACCGACAAGACATATCCCAAGGCGTTGGGGCGCTGGGCTACGGAGGGACGTGTGGCTCTGACGGTGGATATTGAATTGCTTCCCCACGGACGCATACGTCAGCACGAACCACAGCAGGCCATGCGCTTCACATCGTGGCAACTCACAGGCCGAGAGGATGAGATAACTCTTTATGGCATAATATCGCTCCCTGCAGAGGTGAAAAAGGGCGAAAAGCAAAAGAAAGGCGAGGAGGTAGAACTTCCCACGCGACGTGAGCGTAGCTTCTCCACTACGGCAACCATCACAAAGCAGGCAGACAGCAACACCGAGAGCCGACAGGTGCTGATTCTACGCACAGAGAAGGGGCGCGAATCGAAGTTATATCTTAAGGAGTAGCCGTACCTTTAATATATAGAGTTCACATACTCCCAATAGTAGTATGCGGCAAAGGTCATCGCCACAAATATAGCGATGGCCCCAACCACAACCAGAATCTTCTTAACACGTTTCATACTCACTACTCCTTAAATCCCTGCGCACGCAGTTTAATATCGCTACCGTCGGGTGTAACAAGATATGCACCCGTACTCTCGCGTGTGATATGACCTACAACATCCACCAATCCCATGCGCATAACCTGCTCCTGCATAGCAAGCGGCACGGTGAACATCAACTCGTAGTCGTT
>CAYLRH010000279.1:0-1991 GCA_964385905.1 uncultured Alistipes sp. | reverse complement strand
GCCCTCTATTGACTGGCGTTTGACGGAGGCTGAGCATCAGGAGTTGTTGTTCCGCTGGGTTATGTCGTCGGTGAAGGATGCCGAGCGAATATTGGAGCGAAAATTCCCATTGTAAGAGTTATGAGCGAGATTTTACGAAAGCAGTTCCTGCGCCATGTAGCGCAGACCTCTCCCGCACCGCAACTCATAGAGGTGGTGCGTGCCGAGGGAGTCTTTTTCTATACCCCCGAGGGCAAGCCATATTACGACCTTGTGTCGGGTGTGTCGGTGAATAATGTGGGTCACGGCAACAAGGCTGTGGTGGAGGCTGTGCAGCGTCAGGCGGCAGACTATATGCATATTATGGTCTATGGCGAGATGGTCGAACGTCCGCAGGTAGAGTTTGCCCGCGCGTTGGCCGAGAGCTTGCCAGAGCCTTTGGATTCGGTCTATTTTCTGAATTCGGGTGCTGAGGCTGTCGAGGGCGCATTGAAGTTGGCAAAGAGATATACTCACCGTACGGAGATGATTTCGATGCGACGTGCATACCACGGCTCTACGCACGGCGCGATGAGTATGATGGGAGAGCCTGAGGGCGAGGAGTGGAAGAATGCCTTCCGACCTTTGTTGCCCGACACGAAGGCTATCAACTTCAATAGCTTTGAGGATTTGGCACAGATTACGGAGCGTACGGCATGCGTGTTGTGCGAACCTGTGCAGGGTGAGGCGGGAGTGATTCCGCCCAAAGATGGATATTTGCAGGCCCTGCGCAAGCGTTGTGACGAGGTTGGGGCATTGCTAATCTTCGATGAGATACAGACCGGTATGGGCCGCACGGGCGAGATGTTCGCAATGAAGAAGTATGGCGTTACGCCCGATATAGTCTGTTTGGCGAAGGCGCTGGGTGGCGGTATGCCCCTCGGTGCGTTTGTGTCGAGTCAGGAGATAATGTCAACACTGACGCACAATCCCGTTTTGGGCCATATCACAACCTTTGGTGGTCACCCCGTATGCTGTGCTGCGGGCTTGGCGGCGATGCGTTTCTTGCAGGATAACAAGGTTGTGGAGGATGTGGAGCGTAAGGGCGCTCTGTACGAGAAACTACTCAAGGACCACCCCGCAGTGAAGGAGATTCGCCGTAGCGGTATGTTGCTGGCTGTGGAGCTTGGTGAGAGTGAGAAGTTATATCGCATTATGGACCTCTTTATTGAGCAGGGAATCTTGAGCGATTGGTTTCTCTATTGCGACACGGCATTCCGCATCTCGGCTCCGCTGGTTATCTCGGACGATGAGATACGCGACAGCGTGAGAATCATAAGAAATTGTCTTGACCGACTATAATTATTAGTACAACTTGCTAAAACCGTTAATTATGAGTGAGAGAAATCAGGGTGCCGTTATCACGGCTGGAGGAGTTTTATCCATTGCATTAGTATGTTTTGCTATCGTTGCGTTCTTCTTGTTTGGTGTGCCGCGATATAAGGTGTGGCAGCAGGAGATGAAGGGTCGCGCAGAGTTGGCGCAGGCAGAGCAGAATCGCCAGATTAAGATTGAGGAGGCTAAGGCTAACCTTGAGGCCGAGAAACTCAATGCTCAGGCTGAGGTGGTGCGTGCGCAAGGTGCTGCCGAGGCTATCAAGATTGAGAATGGCTCGCTGACTCCCACATATATTCAGTACCTCTGGGTGCGTCAGCAGAACACCTCGGCAAACAAGGTTATCTATATTCCTACCGAAGCGGGATTGCCTATCCTTGAGGCCAAGGGGGGGGAATAGAAACTGTCTAACAAGGCTTTTCGGCGTTACGCTCGTCCTCAAAATCCTATTTACGCTCAGTAAACTCCGGTTTTTCGGACTTCGTAAGTCTAAAATCGGCTCTTGTTACACAATTTAAGATAAATGGAGTCTAACCAAATAGGCTGGACTCCATTTTTTTATTTTTTCAGTGATTTGCGAAGTGTGGGAAATCGCTTTATGAAGTGTCCCCAACCGATGGCAGTCAGTGCGATGCCTA
>CAYLRH010000278.1:0-2004 GCA_964385905.1 uncultured Alistipes sp. | reverse complement strand
TGCCGTGCGTACGTGCCACTATCCCGATACACCTGAGTGGTATGACCTGTGTGATGAGTATGGTCTTTATCTTATAGACGAGGCTAACATCGAGTCACACGGTATGGGCTATAAGGAGAAGACATTGGCTAAGAATCCCCTCTTCGAGAAGGCTCACTTGGAGCGTAACAGCCGCATGGTGCAGCGCGATAAGAACCACGCTTCGATTATCATCTGGAGTATGGGTAACGAGGCAGGCTTTGGCCCTAACTTCGAGAAGTGCTACCGCTGGATTCGTGAGTACGACCCCTCTCGTCCGATTCACTATGAGCGTGCCGAGGGTAACGACTTTACCGATATTATGTGCCCGATGTATGCCGATTTGGAGTGGTGCGAGAAGTATCTCCAGAGCTCTCCCAAGAAGCCGTTGATTCAGTGTGAGTATGCCCATGCGATGGGTAACTCGATGGGTGGTTTCAAGGAGTATTGGGACTTGATTCGTAAGTATCCGCAGTATCAGGGAGGTTTCATCTGGGACTTCGTTGACCAGGGTTTGGCTCGATATGAGGCCGATGGCAAGGTGTCGTTCTACTATGGTGGTGACTTCAATAACTATGATGCTACTGACAACTCGTTCAATAACAATGGTATGATTGCCTCTGACCGCACCCCGCAGGCTCACGCGTGGGAGGTTAAGCGCCAGTACCAGAGTATTTGGACCGATGCCGTAGATTTGCAGGCTGGTAAGGTTGAGGTGTATAACGAAAACTTCTTCACCTGCCTTGCTCCCTATGCTATGGAGTGGGAGTTGCAGCAGGACGGCGTTGTTACGAAGGCTGGCCGCGTGGATAAGTTGGACGTTGCTCCCCAGCAGCGTAAGCAGATTACGTTGGGTTATTCGGCCGAGGACATCTGCCCCAAGGCTAAGGAGGTTGTGCTTAACGTTCGCTATGTGTTGACCGAGAAGCAGCCGTTGCTCAATATCGGCCACGTCGTTGCTGAGCAGCAGCACATCATCAAGGAGTACGACACAAAGGCAGCGTTTGCAATGAAGGAGTCGGCACGCCCCGTGGAGGTTATCAAGTTTGAGAAATCTACTCAGGTTACGGGTTATGATTGGGTTATCGGTTTTGACCGTCAGGGCTTTATCAACCAGATTGAGTATGGTAATATGAAGGTTGTGGCTGACGATTCGGCTCTGCGTCCTAACTTCTGGCGCGCACCCACGGAGAACGATATTGGTGCCAAGTTGCAGAATCGTTATGCCGTATGGCGTAATCCTGCGTTGAATCTCATGCGTTTCGATGCAAAGGTTGAGGATGGCGTGGCGAAGGTTGTAGCTGAGTATGATATGCCCGATGTGCAGGCTAAGATGGCAATCTCTTATACCATCAATGGCGAGGGCGAGATTAAGGTCGAGCAGGCTATGACAACTACCGCCGGTGCGAAGATTTCAAATATGTTCCGTTATGGTATGCGTGTGGAGCTGCCTGCAGCGTTGAACGTTGTGGAGTACTATGGTCGCGGTGAGGTGGAGAACTATGCCGACCGTAAGAGTTGTGCCGATATTGGCCACTACGTGCAGAAGGTTTCGGAGCAGTATAACGAGAAGCTGGTGCGTCCGCAGGAGTCGGGTACACGCTCTGACTTGCGTTACTACAACGTGGAGAACACAGCGGGTGCTGGTATCCGTATTATTTCGGATGTGGCCTTCTCGGCATCGGCTCTGCCCTATTCGCAGGAGGCTATGGATGTAACGGTAGGCCCGTTGCAGCGCCACTCTGGCGACCTGAAGGCTGGCGATAAGACCTACCTCTGCTTCGACTTGGAGCAGCAGGGCTTGGGTTGCATAAACTCGTGGGGTCAGTTGCCGCTTGAACAGTACCGCGTAGAGTACAAGGACTACACATTTAACTTCATTATCTCGCCCGTGAGATAATGGAGAAGCAGTTAGGAGCAAAGAGCAAAGAGATTTTTATCTTTCATCTTTGCTCTTTTATTTTTCATCTTTCATTACAACCATTA
>CAYLRH010000277.1:0-2007 GCA_964385905.1 uncultured Alistipes sp. | reverse complement strand
GGGCGATGGCGACTGGAACGGCAATGGCGGCGACTGCTGGTTGCGTATTCTGGAGTTCAAGCCCGACGGCAAGACCATTGGCGTGCGCACGTTCTCTCCCCTGTTTGCCATCTCGAAGCACACGAAGCATTTGGCTTGGCGTACAGACGCTTACGACCAGTTTGAGATTGTAATCAAGTAACGATTTGCAAGCCAGATATGCATCAGCAGATGCGGCTAAAAATAAAGGGTGTCCCCGACGGGGCACCCTTGTTTGTTAATATTATGTCATTCCGAGCGAGGGCAATGTATGGAGTTGTGAGCGTGATACGCTAACCGTGCCCGACCGTGGGAATCTACCTCTGTTTTATGCTGTTAAAATAGTATCAGCAAGGTCCTACTCTCAAAGGAAGATTGCTACGAACTTTTATAGAAACTGATTTTGCATCAACAACGCATATAATAAAAGTTCTCGCAATGACTTTATATGATTAGAACAGCGCCTTAAACTCCTCCACAGGCATCTTAACCACCTCGCAATGGCCAACGCCGAGCGGGAAGACAATATGAATATCATTACCCTCGGCCTTCTTATCCTTCTTGACGGCTTTGAGCAGAGTGCGCATCTCAACGGGTGGCTCAAGCACAAATCCTGCACGTTGCAGGAGCCCCACGATACGCTCCTTATCCGCCACGGCAAGCATATCACGAGCCGCAGCCACCTCGGCAATAAGGGCCAAGCCTACGGCCACGGCCTCGCCGTGATTGAACTTCGAGGATGACTTCTCGATGGCGTGTGCCAACGTATGACCGAGGTTGAGCAGTCTGCGGTCGCCCGACTCGCGCTCATCACGCTCGACAATCGCAGCCTTAACCTTTATGGCGCGGTAGACTATCTCACTCAGGCGCTCCGTATCGCGTTGCAGCGTAGAGAAATCGGTCTGCTCCAGCTTTTCGAAGAGCTCCTTATCGCCAATCACCGCCGACTTGATAATCTCGGCCAAGCCAGTGCGGAACTCCCTCGCGGAGAGTGTGCGCAGGAGTCCTACATCGCAGATAACAAAACGCGGCTGAGAGAACGTGCCCACCATATTTTTATACCCTTCGACATTCACGCCATTCTTACCGCCCACGCTGGCATCGACCTGCCCCAAGAGTGAGGTAGAGATAAATCCAAACTCCAGGCCACGCATAAACGTCGAGGCGGCAAAGCCAGCCACGTCGGTGACGATACCTCCGCCAATGCCCAACACAAAGCACGAGCGGTCAACACCCAACTCGATGAAACGGCGATAGATGGCATCTAACGTGCGCAGCGTCTTGCTCGTCTCGCCCAAGCCTATCAAGACGTGGTCGTAGGGCTCGATGAGCGAGTGATAATGGCGGTCTATATTGGTGTCTGACACCACGACAACACGCTTTGCGGGCAGCAGCTGAGGCAACAAATCCCCCACTGCACCAACCACAACACGGCTGCTATCCTTTATATTAATATCAAAATTCATAACCTTAGCTCCTTGAATAGTAGAACAAAAGTAGCACATTTTAATGAATTTTATTAATTTTGCACCATTAATTTCAATTACTATGCAAAAACTTCGCAACATTGCAATCATTGCCCACGTTGACCACGGAAAGACCACACTGGTTGACAAGATGATAGTTGCAGGCCACCTGCTGCGTGGCGATAACAACTCGGGCGACCTCATAATGGACAACAACGACCTTGAGCGCGAGCGAGGTATCACCATCCTCTCGAAGAACGTTTCGGTACGATATAAGGATTACAAAATCAACATCATCGACACCCCAGGTCACGCCGACTTTGGTGGCGAGGTGGAGCGCGTGCTGAATATGTGCGATGGCGTACTGTTGTTGGTAGATGCCTTTGAGGGTACTATGCCGCAGACTCGCTTCGTATTGCAGAAAGCTCTCTCGCTTGGCAAGAAGCCCATCGTGGTGGTAAACAAGGTGGATAAGCCCAACTGCCGCCCTGAGGTGGTCAATGAGCAGGTCTTCGACCTTATG
>CAYLRH010000276.1:0-2022 GCA_964385905.1 uncultured Alistipes sp. | reverse complement strand
AACCTCGGTCAAGACGTGCAGGTCCATATCGCTGAGCGATGCTGCAACGTACTCAACGGTAGCGAAGCCCTGACCATACTTTGAACTCTCAACAATCTTGTTTACAAGCTCCATGGGGATAACCTCGCCTGTCTTGTAGTGCTTTGCATATACAGCCAGCACCTCAGGCTTGAATGCCCAATGCTCGTTAATCTGCGAAGGCAACTCGACGAAGTCGCGCTCAGTGCCACCAGCGCCATTGTAGCGTACATCACGCATAAAGCTATGTAGGGCGTGACCAAACTCGTGGAAGAGAGTCTCTACGTTGTCGATGCTCTGCAATGCGGGGCCGTCACCTGTGGGGGCTGTCATATTACAGCAGTTGATAACGATAGGTATTACGCGCTCCTCACCCTCGTAGCTCTGGCCACGGAACGATGTACACCAAGCACCTGCGTTCTTGCCATCGCGGGGGAAGTTGTCGCTATAAAAGATAGCCAGCAGAGTGCCATCGCGGTCGATAACCTCGTAAGCCTTTGCTGTGGGCTCGTATGAGGGAACGTCGGCAGTAATCTCCTTGAATGTGAGGCCGTAGAGCTTGTTTGCAACGTGGAAGATACCCTGCATAACGTTGTTAATCTCAAGGTAAGAACGAATCTCCTGCTCATCTACGGCATACTTGGCCTGCTTGGCCTTATCCTGATAATACATAAAGTCCCAACCCTCGGGCTCGAACGACTTGCCCTCCTTGCGAATCTCGGCACGGATGTCTGCAATCTCCTCCTTAGTCTTCTTAACAGCGGGAGCCCACACCTGGTCGAGGAGGTTGTAAACAGCCTCAGGAGTCTTTGCCATACGGTCCTCAAGAGCCATCTCGGCGTAGTTGTTGTAGCCCATCAACTTAGCCTTCTCCAGACGCAACGCAACAATCTTGGCTGAGATAGCCTTGTTGTCGTACTCGTTGTCCTGATTACCACGGTTGTAGTAAGCCTTATACACCTTCTCGCGCAACTCGCGATTCTCGCAATATTGGAGAACGGGATTGCAGCTGGGGCGCTGCATGTTGAACATCCACTTGCCCTCCTGACCGTTGTCGGCAGCCATCTTAGCTGCTGCGTCGATATTTGCCTGCGGAAGACCCTTCAGCTCCTCAAGTGAGTTCGCAATAACGAATGTGTTGTTGGTCTCATGCTGAAGATTCTGTGAGAATGTAAGCTGCAACATCGAGAGCTCCTGATTCAAGGCGCGAAGTTTCTCCTTATCCTCATCGTTAAGCTCGGCACCGCTATTTACGAAACGCTTGTAGGTATTCTCCAATACGGTCTTCTCCTCGGCAGTGAGTGTGAGGTTATCCTTCTGCTCATAAACAGCCTTTACGCGGGCAAAGAGTTTGGGGTTGAGGTTGATGTCGTCGCTATGAGCCGATGAAAGGGGCGACATCTCCTTCTGCAAGGCACGAATCTCCTCGGTAGAGTTACTGCTTGACAGGGGGCTGAATGTGCTGCGTACCTTACGTAATGTTTCGCCACACTTGTCCATAGCTGCGATGGTGTTCTCGAAGGTGGGAGCCTCAGGGTTGTTTACGATAGCCTCAATCTCGGCCTTCTGCTCCTCCATGCCGCGCAACATACCCTCGCGGTAGTGGTCAATTGTTATCTCGGCAAAGGGTGCAATGCCGTGGGGTGCTGTGAACTCGTTGAAGAGCGGATTATCCGACTTCTGCGGTCCGCAACCACAAGCGACGATTGCAACCGCCGCCATTAATAAGTGTTTCTTAATCATATTTAATCCGTTTTGGTCATTTTGCACAAAGGTAACAAAAAAATGTAGAAACACACAACCCATCCGAAATTAATGAGTTATTGGTCGGGGCTTTTCTTTTTTGTACGGCAATGGTGGTGTAATACCCTAATAATTTGTATATTTGCATAGTGTAAGAGATTTGAAGTTAAATTATATACTCAAGCTTATGAAGAAGATTTTATTATCCTTGTTATTTGTGGGAGTGGCTGCCGCAGTGAGTGCCGACGAAGGTCGTCTGTT
>CAYLRH010000275.1:0-2066 GCA_964385905.1 uncultured Alistipes sp. | reverse complement strand
ACAAGGGCGACGCTATCGCTAAGGAGGCATTCCGCTACACTGGTGAGATTTTGGGTAAGTCACTCGCTGACTTGGTTGCTACAACATCTCCTGAGGCTATCATCCTGTTCGGTGGCTTGGCTAAGGCTGGCAAGCACATCTTCGAGCCCACAAAGTGGTATATGGAGGAGAACATGATGGCTACCTTCAAGAACAAGGTTAAGCTGCTTCCTTCAGGTATCGAGGGTAAGAACGCTGCAATCCTCGGCTCTTCAGCTTTGATTTGGCAGAAGGCTAAGCTCTAATATTTGCAGGTCTTAAATATGAAAAGCCTGTCCGAGTGATCGTGGCAGGCTTTTCTTGAATTTTGTGGTGAGGGCAATTCCCGCACCTGAACAGAGAAGGTTAGTTAGAATTAAATACACGAGAAATGAAGAGACTATTGATTTTGGCGTTGCTGTTGCTACCTACGGGCTTATGGGCACAGAGCGCCGCTGTGAAGAAGATTATGGAGATAGCTCGTGAGGATAACCGCACGATGCAGCATCTTGACATTTTGTGCAACCGCTTCGGAGGTCGTCCCGTAGGCTCGGCAGCCTACGACAATGCAGCCGAGTGGGCCATTAAGCAGTTCAAGGATTGGGGCTTGGAGGTGAGCGTCGAGAAGGTTGGCGAGACCTGCGTAGGCTTCAACCGCGGTGGCTGGTGGGGTCGTGCTATGGGTGAGTACACCGAGACGCTCTACTTCACCACACCCTCATATACGGCAGGAACTAAGGGCCCGCAGCGCGGACACGTTGTTATCGAGCCCCGCACATGGGACGAGTTCAACCGCATGAAGGGCACGCTGAAGGGTGCTTGGGTGTTGCTCAAGAGCAAGAGTACAGGTTGGCCTCTGGACCACGACGCTGCAGCAAAGGAGAAGCGTCACGCAGCAATCAAGGAGAACGAGGAGATAGCAAAGCAGAACCGTGAGGCAGGCGAGGATGGCAAGAAGCGCCCCTTGAACGAGATGCCCGCCCTGTTCTACGACGAGATGGTGGAGGCAGGCGTTTTGGGATTCATTCAGCCCACATCGGTGCCTATCCGCACGCTCTACGACCGCAAGATGTTGCAGGAGAATACTACAACATTCGAGACTCTGCCCACCGTTCCCGACATCAAGCTGGACGAGGCGCAGTATGAGCGTATCTACAAGATGGCCAAGGAGCGTCGCCATATTGAGTTGGAGTTCGACATTCGCAACTACTTCAAGATGGGTCCCGTGCCCTACCACAATATCGTGGCAACGCTGAAGGGCTCGAAATATCCCGACGAGTATGTTATCTTGGGCGCTCACCTCGATGCATACGACGTAGCTACGGGTGGCGTGGATTGCGGCTCTGGCGTATCGGCCGTAATGGAGGCTGCACGTATGCTGAGCGTATCGGGTGCAAAGCCTGAGCGTTCGATTGTATTTATCCTCTTCGCTGCCGAGGAGTTCGGATTGCTCGGCTCATTGCAATGGATTAAGGACCACCCCGAAAAGTTGGACAAGATTTCAAACGTATTCAACCGCGACGGAGGCCCTATGCCCTACACCGACTTCTACGCGCCCGCATCGCTGGTTAAGGAGTATGAGAAGATTGCAAAGCCTATTCAGGAGCTTTATCCCTCATACAACTTTACAATCCACAAGTTGGAGCCCCGCGAGAAGCCGACGCAGACGGGTGGCAACGACTCTACATCGTTTATGGTGGAGGGTATCCCCGCCATCCAGATGGCCGACTGGAAGGACCCCTCGGGTTACAACTTCCAATACACCGAGATTTGGCACACCGACCGCGATACTTATCAGAAGAGCATTCCTGAGTATCAGGAGCAGGCGGCAACCGCTCTGGCCATCATGGCTTTGGGTACGGCAAATCTGCCCACTCTCCTGCCCCGCAACGAGGTGTATAAGTAGGTCGTTTACCTTATATTATTTTTATAAGGCCACCCGCTTGGGTGGCTTTTTTTATTAATTTGGAAAAAATTTTAACGTCGATTGTTGTAGATTAAAAAAAACTTCGGAACGTTATATTTGGAACGCGCTAATGAAACCGCGC
>CAYLRH010000274.1:0-2078 GCA_964385905.1 uncultured Alistipes sp. | reverse complement strand
AAGTGCCATACGGCCCATAATACGGCCAATACCTGATGCGCCTCCTGTAATGAGGACGCAGTTATCTTTAATTTTTGTCATAACCTAAATATCTCCTAACTAAAACATTTATTTCAAAATAGCATCAGCCAAAGCCTCCAATGCGGCCCTGTCGCTCTGCTTCATTCGCGAGAGGATAGTAACCATAGGCTCCACAATCTCCACCTGCTTCATCTGCTCCAGCATACCACGCATCACACGACCTGCGCAAGGTGCCCACGAGCCATTCTCGATGATACCTACGCGGCGCTTCTGATAAGCCTTAATCTGCAAGTGGTGCAGAAAATCGTGCATAACGGGGAAGACACCTCCGTCGTACGATGCGGCAGCCACAATCATCTTATCCATACGGAAGGCATCCTCGATAGCCTCGGCCATATCGTCGCGGCTAAGGTCGGCAACCGACACCTTCTTTGCACCCTTCTCGCGCAGAATCTCCGCCATCGCGTTAGCTACGGCAGCCGTGCCTCCGTGGATAGAGGCGTAGGCGATAAATACACCCTCAGTCTCAACATCATACTTGCTCCACGTGTCGTAGAGGCCGATGTAGTAGCCAAGATTCTCCTTCAACACAGGGCCATGCAACGGGCAGATACACTCCACCTCCAACGTAGCGAGCTTCTTCAGCAGAGCCTGCACCTGTGCGCCATACTTTCCGCAGATGTTGAAGTAGTAACGACGTGCCTCGCAAGCCCACTCCTCGTCGTGGCTCAACGCACCGAACTTACCAAAGCCATCGGCCGAGAATACAACCTTATCCCTCTTATCGTAGGTCACCATCACCTCGGGCCAATGCACCATGGGAGCCATAAAGAACTGCAAGGTATGCTCACCGAGTGAGAGCGTGTCACCCTCCTTGACGGCAATGGTGTTCTGCGAGAAATCCTTACCCTCGAAGAACTGCGGCAACATCTGAATGGCACGTGCCGAGGCTACAATCTTAATCGAGGGATACTCGTCCAGAATCTCGGCGATACAACCCGCATGGTCGGGCTCCATATGCTGCACCACAAGGTAGTCGGGTGTACGGCCAGCAAGCGCCTCGCGCAGATTATCCAGCCACTTCGCCATCATACGGTTGTCGGCGGTATCCATCACTACAATCTTCTCGTCCTTAACGAGATATGAATTATATGAAATTCCATTGGGGACTATATACTGACTCTCAAAAAGGTCTATATCGGTGTCATCAACACCAATATATGCGATGTCACTTGTTATTATCTTATCCATAAATATTACAATTAATTTATTCGTGCAAATATACAAAATCCTTTGGCATTTTTAATGTATTAGTTCCAATACCACGCCACATAGGTACGAAATAGCACATATAGGTATAGAAAAAAGGTTGCCACTTAAAGTAACAACCTTTTTATTTTGTTTGGCAGACGCCAAAATATCCGTGTTAGAGGCTTTTTACAATGACTCAAGCATTCGTTTCAAAACGACTGTTGCAGAAATCTCACGATTAGCCGCTTCGGGAATAACCAGCGAGCGGGGCGACTCAATAACGTCGTCCGTTACAATCATATTACGACGCACAGGCAGGCAGTGCATAAAGTGCGCATTGTTAGTCACAGCCATCTGGCGCTCGCTTACGGTCCAGCTCATATCTTTTGACAGCACCTTACCATAATCCTCAGGGTTGGTAACGCCGGGGCAGCTCCAGTTCTTGGCATAGATGAAATCGGCACCCTCAAAGGCCTTCATTTGGTCATACTCTACCTTCGCATCGCCTACGAACTGCGGGTCAAGCTCATAGCCCTTAGGGTGTGTAACCACAAAATCCACATCCGCTGCATTCATCCACTCGGCAAACGAGTTGGGCACAGCCTGCGGCAGAGCCTTCGGGTGGGGAGCCCACGTGAGGACTACCTTAGGACGCTTGCGCTCCTTATACTCCTCGATGGTGATGAGGTCAGCGAAAGACTGCAAGGGGTGAACCGTAGCACTCTCCATAAAGAATACGGGCTTACCAGAGTACTGGATAAACTGCTCGAGAATCTTCTCGTTATAGTCGTCCTCGCGGCTCTCGA
>CAYLRH010000273.1:0-2087 GCA_964385905.1 uncultured Alistipes sp. | reverse complement strand
CGACCTACGCCCGCCAATTTGTCGGAACGATGGAGCGCCCCGATGTGGATAAGATTACGGGATTAAGTCCCGTTGTTGCCATCGAGCAGAAGACCACAAACAAGAATCCTCGTTCAACAGTCGGCACAGTAACCGAGATAAACGACTTCCTGCGACTGCTCTATGCTCGTGCATCACGAGCCTACTCCCCCATCACCAACGAGGAGATGGTACACTATACCGATGAGCAGATATGCGAGCTTATCCTCAAAGGCTTCAACGGCCGCAAGGTGGCATTTATGGCTCCTATTGTCAAGGGCCGCAAGGGACACTACCGCGAGCTGTTCGAGTCATTGGCCAAACGTGGATATATATATGCCCGCATCGATGGAGAGATACGCGAGATTACCTCTGGCATGAAGCTCGACCGTTATAAGATACACACCATCGACCTTGTTGTTGACCGCATGCGTATCTCGGAGGAGCAGAATGAACGTGTGATGACCTCCCTGAAGGAGTCTATGCGTCAAGGCAAAGGCACCATGGCCCTATATGACTATGATGCCGATGGCATGCGTTACTACTCGCGTCACCTAATGTGTCCCTCTACGGGTGTAGCCTTCGAGGACCCTGCACCGCACACCTTCTCGTTTAACTCACCGCAGGGTGCTTGTCCGCGATGCAGTGGTTTAGGCACAGAGGCTGTATTCGATAGCGACAAAATCATCCCCGACAAGGAGAAGTCATTGCGCGAAGGAGCTATCGAACCAATAGGAAAATACAAAAACAATAAGATATTTACGCTCCTTACAATGTTGGGGCGCCGCTACGACTTTACTCTTGAAGACCCCGTCAGCACCATCTCCGAGGAGGGCATGAACGCCATCTTGTATGGCGACCCGAAGCCTTTGACGGTCGATTTATCGGAGTTTACATCAATCTCAGGCCGTCGCATGATACCGTGGGAGGGCATTGCTGAATATGTGCAGGCAACCGATGACGAGGAGTCAAAGAAGGGGCAGAAGTGGCGCGAGCAGTTTATGGCATACCGCCCATGTAGCGTTTGCGGTGGCACACGCCTAAAGAAAGAGGCTCTGCAATTCCGCATCGGGGGTAAGAATATTGCCGAGGTATCGGCCATGTCGATTGCCGATTTTGCCGAATGGATGTCAACAATCGAGCAACACTTCAACGATAAGGAGCGCAAGATAGCACAAGAGATTGTAAAGGAGATTCGCGAACGCCTGCACTTCTTGTGTCAAGTCGGTCTGGGTTATCTCTCATTGAGTCGTTCGGCACGCTCGCTCTCTGGTGGAGAGAGTCAGCGCATACGCCTCGCAACGCAGATTGGCTCGAAGCTGGTAAATGTTCTTTACATCCTCGACGAGCCGAGTATCGGTCTGCATCAAAGGGACAACCGACGATTAATTAACACATTGCAGGAGCTTCGTGATGCGGGCAATTCGGTCATCGTTGTTGAGCACGACGAGGATATGATGCGCTCGGCCGATTTCATTGTCGATGTCGGGCCGAAGGCTGGTCGCCGTGGTGGTCAGATAGTCGCTACGGGGCGCATTGAGGATATTATGAAATCGAACTCCATCACGGCAGATTATCTGTGTGGTCGTCGCAAGATAGAGATTCCCGAAACCCTGCGCGAAGGCTCAGGGCAGAGCATTATCATACGAGGAGCAAAGGGGAACAACCTCAAAGGCGTAGATGCGGAGTTTCCTCTCGGTAAGTTTATTTGCGTAACTGGTGTCAGCGGCTCAGGAAAATCAACGCTCATAAACGAGACTCTGCGACCAATATTGAGTCGCCACCTATACCGTTCGTTCGACCAGCCGTTGGAGTATGACTCTATCGAGGGCATAGATAATATCGACAAATTGGTGGTTGTTGACCAGTCGCCCATTGGCCGCACTCCGCGTAGCAACCCCGCCACCTACTCGAACGTATTCTCCGATATACGAAAATTATTCGAGGCTACACCCGATGCACAGGTACGAGGCTTCAAGGCTGGACGTTTCTCGTTCAATGTCAAGGGAGGTCGCTGTGAGGAGTGTCGTGGCGCAGGCGTGCAGACCATCGAGATGAACTTCCTGCCC
>CAYLRH010000272.1:0-2093 GCA_964385905.1 uncultured Alistipes sp. | reverse complement strand
TTGTACATCAATGCAAATCACGCAAGTATGTAGAAATCAGAACAGTTGCCAACTCGTTACCCAATTTCCATGCAACCCGAATAACCGTTTAATTCTAAGATAATTGCAATTTCTGCGATTTTTTTTAAAAAAAAGCCTGACCTCTCTCGGTCAGGCTATATAATGAGTATTCTTGGCATTTCTACTTAAACAACATCGGGGCAAACTCCGAGAGATATATTCTCCAGTTACGCCAGATGTGGCCCTCGCCACTCTCACGATAGGTGTAGGGGAAGTTGATAGAGTCCATATACGCCATAGCCTCCTTATTCAGTTGATAGAGGAAATCGGTCTCACCGCAAGCAATCCAATAGAGCTTGAAGCCATTGTCACGCTGCTTCTTGAGAGACTCCTGCACATCCTTGTTATCGCCAATGCGAGCTGCTGCAGAGAACAAGCCTACATAGTCGAATGTATTGGGGTATGTACGAGAGATATTGAACGAGTGACCGCCACCCATAGACAAACCTGCTACGGCGCGAGCCTCCTTCTTCTTAATTACGCGGTAGTTGCTCTCAACAAACTTAATCACATCGCCAAACGACTCCTCGAACGATGCCTTCGGGCGCTCGCGTCCCGTACGCATTGCGGGCTGGCCCATACCATCAGCAGCCTCACCCGGAGCAGCCTGCTGCCAAGCGTTACCATTGGTCATAACAACCAACATAGGCTTCGCCTTACCCTGTGCGATAAGATTGTCGAGAATCTGTGATGTGCGGCCCAAAGTCATCCAAGCCTCCTCATCACCACCTGCACCGTGCAAGAGATAGAGAACGGGGTACTTCTCCTTGCTCTGCTCGTAGCCTGCGGGTGTATATACCGTAACACGACGATCCTTGCCAAGTGTAGGACTGTTGTACCAAGTACGCTTAACGCTACCGTGAGGCACATCGTTTACGCGATACAACTCACCACGGTCGCCATCAATGATAAAGATGTTGAACATAGCTGCCACATCGCGGCAAACATATACATTTGCGGGGTCGCAAATCTTCACGCCATCAACGATAAAGTTGTAGTTATACAACTCCGAACGCAAAACGGGCGAAGTGTACTCCCATACACCCTGCTCATTACGCTTCATCTCTGTGCCCTCAACGGGGTTACCATCGGGCGTCAGGAAATTGCCAGCAACAACCACCTTCTTTGCCTCAGGGGCAAAAAGACGGAGCGTTACACTGTTGTTATCATGTATCTCGGGAGATACGATCTGCGAGCCGCTTCTCAACGCCTCCTGAGCTGAAACGCCCAACGTCACACACACTGCAGCAACGAGTAAAAATAACTTCTTCATAAGAATGAATTTTAAGGTTTAAATAAGTTTCAACCAAAGTTATATATTTTCCCCTCAAAATACAAATCTTAGCTCCAAAAACTCAAATAATCATACAAATGTACAGATTATGAGTTTGGAAATTTGAGATATAGATTTTACCTTTGCCAAGATTTTAACCTCGAGTCAGTCGCGGACTCGCTAAAATAGACAAACATTTTATGAAACATACTTATGTTTTTCCCGGTCAGGGAGCGCAGTTCTCAGGAATGGGAAAAGACCTCTACGAAAACAACGCAGAGGCTAAGGCCCTTTTCGACAAGGCTAACGAGATTCTTGGTTTCAAGATCACCGAGATTATGTTCGGCGGCACAGCCGACGAGTTAAAGCAGACAAAGGTTACACAGCCCGCCGTATTCCTCCATTCTGTAATTTTGGCAAAGGTTATGGGTATCGAGCCCGCAGCTGTTGCTGGTCACTCTTTGGGTGAGTTCTCAGCGTTGGTAGCAGCTGGAGCCCTTTCATTTGAGGATGGTTTGCGATTGGTATCAAAGCGTGCAATGGCAATGCAGAAGTGCTGCGAGAGCCAACCCGGTGGCATGGCTGCTATTTTGGGCCTGGATGATGCCGTGGTTGAGCAGGTGTGCAATGATATTGAGGGTGTAGTTGTAGCAGCAAACTACAATTGCCCTGGACAGTTGGTTATCTCTGGTGCTGACGAGGCTGTTGATGCTACTTGCGTAAAGCTTAAGGAGGCTGGTGCTAAGCGTGCGTTGCGTCT
>CAYLRH010000271.1:0-2102 GCA_964385905.1 uncultured Alistipes sp. | reverse complement strand
ACGGTTGGTGGCCGTCACGTCGGCACCGTGCGTAACCTCGATGCTCTCCGAGTGGCAATACTCAATGAATGCCTCCTTGTCCTTCTCCTCGATAACTACGGCCATACGCTCCTGCGACTCGCTGATGGCAAGCTCAGTTGAGTTCAAACCGCTATACTTTGTGGGAACGCGGTCGAGGTAGATATCCAAACCAGGAGCCAACTCGCCGATAGCAACTGATACACCACCCGCACCGAAGTCATTAGACTTCTTGATGAGCTTTGTCACCTCGGGACGGCGGAACAGACGCTCCAACTTACGCTCCTCGGGTGCGTTACCCTTCTGTACCTCCGATGAACACTCCTCGATAGACTTAACGTTGTGCTCCTTTGATGAGCCTGTTGCACCGCCGATACCGTCACGACCTGTGCGACCACCCAACATAAGGATTACATCGCCCGCGGCGGGTGACTCACGGCGTACATTCTCTGCCTTCACGGCACCTACAACGGCACCTACCTCCAAACGCTTTGCAACGTAGTCGGGGTGGTAAATCTCGCGCACGTGTGTAGTAGCAAGACCAATCTGGTTACCATAGCTTGAGTAGCCAGCGGCAGCCTTTGTGGTGATGATACGCTGGGGAAGCTTGCCTGGCATAGTCTCTGCAACGGGCTTGTAGATGTCGCCAGCACCCGTTACGCGCATAGCTTGATATACGTAACTACGGCCTGACAACGGGTCGCGGATAGCACCGCCAAGACATGTCGA
Organism: uncultured Alistipes sp.; assembly: GCA_964385905.1. Classification (GTDB taxonomy): domain Bacteria; phylum Bacteroidota; class Bacteroidia; order Bacteroidales; family Rikenellaceae; genus Alistipes. The sequence goes on along the minus strand of CAYLRH010000271.1, from coordinate 1,355 downwards.
AGCACCACCGAAGGGCTCGATTTCTGTGGGGTGGTTGTGTGTCTCATTCTTGAACTGAAGGAGCCACTTCTCCTCTACGCCGTCAACGTCAACATTTACGTAGATAGAGCAAGCGTTGTTCTCCTCCGACTGCTCCATATTATCCAATACGCCAGTCTTCTTCAGATAGCGTGCGCCGATTGTAGCGAGCTCCATGAGGCAGAGGCTCTTCTCCGAGCGGCCCAGCTCCTCGCGAATCTTGTGCAATGACTCGATAGCCTCACCCAGCTCCTCCTTGAGGAATGACTCGTCGATGGTAATCTCTTCAATCTCGGTTGTGAATGTGGTGTGGCGGCAGTGGTCGCTCCAATATGTATCGAGGATGCGAAGCTCTGTCTCCGACGGGTCACGGCCCTCGGCCTTGTAGTAGTTTACAACCTCGCGCAAGTCGTCGGCATTCATAGCCAAGCCATACTGCTTGCAGTAGGGAGCCAACTCCTCATCCTTCAACGCTGTGAGGCCGTGCAATACGGGAACGGGTTTAACCTCGGCATCCTCCATGTCGGTCAGCACGCTCAAATCCTTCTTGCGTGACTCTACGGCGTTGATATAATAACGCTCAACGCGAGCCATCTCCTCCTCGGTGATAGCGTCGTCGAAAATAATCAACTTTGATGATTTGATGTGTACATTGGCTGTGGGCTCAATCAAGCGAACGCAATCAACAGCCGACGATGCACGCTGGTCGAACTGACCGGGCAGGTACTCTACGGCCAAGAACTTCTTGTCCTTCAATGAACACTCGTCGCTTACGCAATCGGTAACAATCTCGCCGAAGACAGCGTAGCGGCTCTTCTCCAAAAGCTCCTCCGAGAAACCGAACAAATCGTACACGTTGAGCAGGCGCAATGATGCCAACTGCAAGCCGAGGTTGTTGTTCAGCTCTTTGCGGAGAGTTTCGGCCTCGACCTGAAATCGAGGATATTTCTCTACAAAAATGCGGTAATTTTTCATATTTGGTTTTCGTTATTTTTCAAAGTAAATGCGGGATACCCTACTCTTTGTGTTACAACTCGGCCTCAAGTACCTTTTCGGTCTGAGCCTTGCGGAAAGCTACAAGACGAGCCTCAAGCTCCTTGTCGGTAAGGGCGAAGATTGATGCGGCAATAAGAGCTGCATTCTTTGCACCGTTGATGGCTGTTGTAGATACAGGGATACCTCCGGGCATCTGTACGATAGAGAGCAATGAGTCCAAACCACCCAATGCAGAGGTCTTGATGGGTACGCCGATAACGGGTACGGTGGTCAGTGCTGCTGTTACGCCAGCCACGTGAGCTGCTCCGCCAGCACCAGCGATGATGGCACCAATGCCGCGC
>CAYLRH010000270.1:0-2104 GCA_964385905.1 uncultured Alistipes sp. | reverse complement strand
GTAGTAATAGACACCATTCTGCTCCTGCATAACGTCGGTGAGCTGAGTATAGCAGTAGCCCCACATCTTGTCGCTCATCTCGATAAGCACGCGCACCTGTGCCTCCAGACGCTTGTAGAAATCCTCCTTGGTCACGGCTGAGTTACCATAACCCCAAGCATCACCCTCGGCGGGGTTAGCCTCCATACACTTGATACCACCGAACTCATCGAGAATATAGGGAATATCGCCCTCATATACGGGGAATGTGTAGGGGTCATTCAACACACCACGGTTGTAACCGATGTTACCGCGAGGACGTGCCTGCACCTGAGGCTTGCGAACGAACATCTTACCCTCGTTGAATACAATCTGACGCAACTTCTCGGGATTCTGCTCGTAGTGGTGCTCGGTCCAGATGTCGGTCATAGTCTGTACACCACCGCTGACGGTATTGATAGGACGTGAGGGGTCCAACTGCTTGGTGATAGTGTAGATATCAGCCTGGAAGCGGGGGAACTCAGTCTCATCGGGCCAGAACTGCTCGTTGAAGGGAGTCCACGTTACGATTGAGGGGTGGTTCATATCGCGAACAACTACATTGCGCCACTCGGCGATGAAGTTACGAGCCGACTCAACATTGTTAGCGTCGAAGCCCCAGCTGGGAGCCTCACCCCAAGTAAGGTAACCCAACTTATCAGCCCAATAGTGGAAACGCTCCTCAAATACCTTCTGGTGCAGACGTGCGCCATTGAAACCTGCAGCCATCGAAAGCTCGATATCCTTCTTCAAAGCCGCATCCGAAGGAGCTGTCCAGATACCATCGGGATAGAAGCCCTGATCCAATACAAGGCGCTGGTAGTAAGGCTGGTTGTTCAAATAAATCTTGTTACCTACGGTGTGAATCTTACGCATACCGAAGTATGAATCAACCTTATCAATTACCTGACCTGCTGCGTTCTTGAGAATCAACTCCACGTCATAGAGGAAAGGCGACTCGGGGCTCCACAACTTAGCCTTCTTGATAGGAAGCGTAACGATTGAGCCTGATGCTACGGGAGCAGTATCGGTTGCAACAACCTTTGCACCGTCCTTAACATTGATTGTAAGAACATCACCTACGGCGTTACGACGCATAGTGAACTCCATAGTTACGGCACTGCGGTCGATGTCGGTAGTGTACTTCACGCGCTTGATAGCGGTAGGGGCAACAGCCTCCATCCATACGGTCTGCCAGATACCTGTTGTGCGGGTGTACATACACTCGAAGGGACCGTGACGCAACGACTGCTTACCTGCCGACTGACGGCCAGAGCGCAAGTCGCTCGATGCAGCAACAACCAACGAGTGAGTCTTACCAGCCTCAACGAACTTGGTAATATCAACAGAGAACGAATCAGAGCCACCGAAATGACGGTCAACGAACTGGCCATCAACATAAACCTCTGACTCATAATATACTGCGCCGAAGTTCAGCAACACGTCCTTACCACTCCACTCGGCGGGAATCGTAATCTCGCGCTGATACCAAATGCAGGGGATAAACTCGGTGTGCTCAACGCCCGAAAGCTTACTCTCAGGAGCAAACGGAACGATAATCTTACCATCGAAACCCTTGCTGGCCATAAGGTTACGCTCCCAGCCTGTCTTCACGAGGTCGAGCGTGTACGACCACTCACCATTAAGGTTCACCCACTCCGCACGCTCCATCTGAGGACGGGGGTACTCTGCACGTGGCACCTGAGCCATCGCACCAGCCCAAATCATAAGGGCCACAACTGCTAAAACAATCTTTTTCATTTGGTTATAGTTTTATTATTCAGATTCTTCATTAGACAATACAAGCCTGCAACGGTGAAATCCGCGCAGGCCTGCATCGAATATCTTACTGCTCGTAACCCGGAGCTGCCATCTGGAAAATCTTACGAACACGCTCCATATCGTACTTATTATCGCGGTTGTAGTAATATACACCATTCTGCTCCTGCTCAACGTCAGTAAGCTGCGTGTAGCAGAAACCGCAAATCTTATCGCTATGGCCGATGATAGCCTTCACCTGCGACTCCAGACGCTTGTAGAAGTCCTCCTTCGTGGGTGCGGCGTTACCATAACCCCAAGCATTCTC
>CAYLRH010000269.1:0-2108 GCA_964385905.1 uncultured Alistipes sp. | reverse complement strand
ATATGACTGCACACTGCACGGGATGCCAGTTATGCGTTGCCGTCTGCCCGACACAGGTGTTGCGTCCTTCGGCTGACCTGACTACATTCATGCAACCCGTAATGTCATACGAGCAGGGTTACTGCCGTCCCGAGTGCAACAAGTGCTCACAGGTTTGCCCCACGGGAGCCATCAAGCCTATCACCGTAGAGGAGAAATCGGCAATACAGATTGGTCATGCCGAGTGGGTACGTAAGAATTGCGTGGTTATCACCGACGATGTCGATTGTGGCAACTGCGAGCGTCACTGTCCCACGGGAGCTATCACCATGATTCTCTCGGACTACCGCGACACTAAATCTCGCAAGGTTCCGTCGGTAAACAAACACCTATGCATCGGCTGTGGCGCATGCGAGAATCTCTGTCCTGCACGTCCGTTCAGTGCTATTCGCGTAAAGGGTTACGCTAATCATCGAACCATCTAAAAATGAAGGCTATGAAAAACATCAAAAATAACAACATAGATCGTCGCGAATTCCTAAAGCGTATTGGCGCAGGCTCACTACTCACTGCAGCGGCATTCACAGGCTGCAAAAGCTCTGGTCTGAAAATGAACTCCTCATTGGGTGAGGTTCCGACCGACAAGATGACCTACCGAACAAATCATAACACAGGCGACAAGGTATCTATCTTGGGTTATGGTTGTATGCGTTGGCCGACTATTGATGGCGGTAGCGCACGCGACCAGCGTTCGAAGATTGACCAAGAGGCCGTAAACGAACTGGTGGACTACGCCATAGCCCACGGAGTCAACTATTTTGACACCTCGCCCGTATATTGTCAAGGCATGTCCGAGGAGGCTACGGGTATTGCCCTGAGCCGCCATCCGCGTGACAGTTATTTTGTAGCGACTAAGATGTCAAATTTCTCAAATGCCTCGTTTGAAAACTCTGTTGAGATGTACAAGCGCTCATTCGAGAAACTTCAAGTCGACTACATGGACTACTATCTGCTTCACAACATCGGCGCAAGCCTTGAGGCGTTCAACCATCGCTTTATCAACAATGGTATTCTCGACTTTCTTATCGAAGAGCGCAAGAAGGGTAAGATTCGCAACCTCGGCTGGTCGTTCCACGGCAACAAGGAGATATTCGACCATATTCTCTCATTCCACGAGAAGGTGCATTGGGACTTCATCCAGATTCAGATGAACTACTCGGACTGGCGTAGCGCACGCGGCAATAACGTCGATGCAGAGTACCTGTACGCCGAATTGGAGAAACGCAATATCCCCATAGTAATCATGGAGCCCCTGCTGGGAGGTCGCTTATCGAACGTGCCAAATCATATTGCAGCACGTTTGCAGCAACAAGAGCCCGAACGTAGTGTAGCCTCATGGGCTTTCCGTTTTGTAGGCTCATATCCTTTGGTACTCACAGCATTAAGTGGCATGACCTACATGGAGCATCTGGAGGATAACATCCGCACCTACGCGCCATTGGAGGAGCTTAATGATGAGCAGAAAGAGTTTCTATTCGAGACCGCAGAGTTGATGTTGCAATATCCGACCATTCCATGTAACGACTGCAAATATTGCATGCCGTGTCCTTATGGATTGGATATTCCAGGTATTCTTCTGCACTACAACAAATGCGTAAATGAAGGCAACCTCTCAAAGACATCACGCGATGAAAAATACCGTAAGGCTCGTCGAGCATTCCTTGTTGGATATGACCGTGCCGTAGATAAGGAGCGTCAGGCCGACCACTGCGTGGGCTGCAAGCAGTGTAACCCCCATTGTCCGCAGCGTATTGACATACCCAAAGAGCTACGCCGCATAGACAAATATATCGAAGATTTGAAACAGGGACGCGAGTTCTAAGATGAAGCAACAACTAATAACCCAACTGCACACCGAGGAGTGTTCGTGCGTTATATACAACAACGACACAACACGTACCTTCCATCAGCGAGGAGTCAAAGACCTCTACCAGTTGCTGACCCATGAGCCCGAATTTCTCCGTGGCGCTTACATTGCAGACAAGGTGGTAGGCAAGGGGGCTGCTGCGCTTATGATATCGGGAGGAGTAGAGTGGTTATATACCGACGTTATCAGCCAAGCGGCAATG
>CAYLRH010000268.1:0-2120 GCA_964385905.1 uncultured Alistipes sp. | reverse complement strand
AACTGCGCCTTCTTGATATTTACCGTACGGCCCGTCTTTGCAGCAGCAACCAACAAATCGGTCTGGCGGCAGAGGAAAGCGGGAATCTGCAACACATCGATAACCTCACCCGCCGGTGCAGCCTGCCACGACTCGTGAATATCGGTGCAGAGCTTCAAGCCCCACTTCGACTTAACATCCGAGAGCATCTGCAGGCCCTTATCCAATCCCACGCCACGGTATGACGAGAGCGATGTGCGGTTTGCCTTATCGAACGACGCCTTGAAGATAATATCTACGCCCAGACTCTTGTTTATCTCCACCAATCGAGCCGCAACCGTATCCAACAACTCGGCCGACTCAATGACGCATGGTCCTGTTACAAATTTTGTCATATCTATATATTATTATGAATTTCTCGTTTTCAAAAACTCCTCGGCACGCTGCAAATCCTCTGGGGTATCGATACCCACAGTCTCCACATCCGATATGCCTACACCAATCTTATAACCGTTCTCCAGCCAACGCAGTTGCTCCAACGACTCGGCCAGCTCCAACGGCGACTGCTCAAGCGAGGTAACCGCACGCAGGACATCGGCACGGAAGGCATACATACCTATATGTTTATAATAGGTATGCTTTTTGAGCCACTGCTCACGCTCCACGCCACGCAAGTAGGGAATAACCGAGCGTGAGAAGTAAATAGCACGCGACTGCTTATCCAGCACCACCTTCGGCGAGTTGGGATTCTCCAACGCGGCAAGGCCATCCTCCTCGGTAAATGGTTTTACCAGTGTGGCAATATCGGTCGTATCATCCTCGAAGCAAGCCATAATGGAACGGAGCTGCGAGTGAGCGATGAAGGGCTCATCACCCTGAACATTGATAACAACATCGAACTCCTCACCCTGCTTCTGATACGCCTCCCAGCAACGATCGGTACCGCTCTTATGGTTCGCAGAGGTCATAACCACACGACCACCGAAAGCCTCAACGGCAGCGTATATACGCTCATCATCCGTCGCTACAACCACATCTTCCACAACGCCCGACACCTGTTCATATACGCGCTGTATAACGGGCTTGCCACCCAACAGAGCCAACGGCTTTGCGGGAAAACGCGTCGAAGCATAACGCGCGGGAATGATGACAATGAATTTTAACGGTTTCATATCTCAATCTATTTCAATGCCAATGCCAAAACCTCCTCGATGCGCTTCACATAGTGGAACGAAAGGCCCTTGACATACTCAGCCTTAATCTCCTCGACATCCTTACGGTTGTCCTCGCAAAGAATAATCTCCACAATACCGGCACGCTTGGCTGCCAAAATCTTCTCCTTGATACCACCCACGGGCATAACACGGCCACGCAGCGTCATCTCGCCCGTCATGGCAATACGCTCCTTGATTTCTCGACCAGTAAACGTCGATACTATCGAAGTAACGAGAGTAATACCAGCCGACGGGCCATCCTTCGGAATAGCGCCCTCGGGAACGTGGATATTAAGGTTGTTCTTCTCGAACTTCTCCACATCGATACCCAGCTCCTCGTGGTGTGCCTGCACCCACTCGTAACCGATGGTAGCTGACTCCTTCATCACGTCGCCCAAGTTACCCGTAAGATTCAACGCACCCTTACCCGGGGTAAGCACCGATTCCACATATAGTATATCGCCACCAACGGCAGTCCACGCAAGGCCTGTTACAACACCTACCATTCCTGCAATCTCATACTCATCGTTGCGGAACTTAGCCTTGCCTAAAATCTTCTCCACATCGGCAGCCGACACCTCAGGGGCAAAGGCCTCCTCGAATGCTATCTGCTTGGCACGGGCACGTGCCAACTTTGCAATATGCTTATCGAGCGAACGGACACCCGACTCACGGGTATAGTCCGAGATAATCTTTTCGATGATAGCCGACGACAATACCAACTCCTGCTCCTTCAGACCGTGCGCCTCACACTGCTTGCGAATAAGGTGCTGCTCGGCAATCTGAATCTTATCCTCAAGGATATAACCCGGAATGTTAATCATCTCCATACGGTCACGCAACGCGGGATTGATGGCGCCAATATCGTTGGCCGTAGCGAGGAACAACACCTTCGAGAGGTCATACTCCGTATCCAGATAGTTATCG
>CAYLRH010000267.1:0-2124 GCA_964385905.1 uncultured Alistipes sp. | reverse complement strand
TCAAAGGCTCCATATATACCTTGTCGGCGATATTTGTATCGGTCATAATAGTTGCGGGGTTTGAGTTTACAAGGATTACCTCATAACCCTCCTCCTTCAATGCCAAGCACGCCTGTGTACCTGCATAATCGAACTCTGCGGCCTGACCAATGACAATCGGACCAGAGCCGATTACCATTACTTTCTTTATATCTGTTCTTCTAGGCATTTTGTTTCTCCTCCATCAGTTTAATGAATTTATCGAAAAGGTAAGAGCAATCCTGCGGACCCGGAGCGCTCTCGGGATAGAACTGCAAAGCATACATCTTATCCTCTGCGCACTCAACACCCTCGATTGTCTTATCGAGAACATTCTCGTGAGTAACCACCAAACGAGTACCTGCAAGTGAAGCTGCATCCACAGCGTAATCATGGCTCTGTGAGGTCATATCGATACGACCTGAGGCGATAGTACGCACCGCAGGGCAACCGTGGTGACCACACTTCATCTTATTAACCTTTGCACCGTATGCCAAAGCAATAAGCTGCATACCGAGCGAGATACCAAACATAGGTACCTTACCCTCTACCGAACGAATTAACTCAACAACCTGCTTGAGCTCCTCAGGGTTACCCGGACCATTTGAAATGAAGATGCCATCGGGGTTGAAGGCCATAATCTCCTCCAGAGTGGTGTTGTAGGGGACAACTGTCACGTTGCAACCACGATTTGTGAACTGCTTGATGATGCTGTGCTTGATACCGCAATCCACAGCAACGATGTCGTACTTATGGTTGGGTGTACGTGAGAACCAACGCTTGCGGCTGCTAACCTTTGCCACCTGATTTGTGGGCAGGGGAGTATTCTTAATCATCTCCAAAGCCTGCTCGGTAGTGGTGTCAATATTTACGATAGCGGCACGCTGTGAACCCTCGTCGCGAATGATGCGTACAATCATACGGGTATCAACACCTGCGATGCAAGGGATACCGGCCTCCTCAAGAGTCTCAGAGAAAGTCTTGGTGTAGCGGAAGTTACTGGGATTCTCGTTGCACTCGCGTACGACCATACCTCCAACCTGCGGAGTCTTTGACTCGAAATCCTCATCGGTAATACCATAGTTACCAATCAGAGGATAAGCCATAACTACAATCTGATCTACACACGAAGGGTCAGAGAGAATCTCCTGATAACCTACCACCGAAGTATTGAAAACGATATCGCACACGCGCTCGACATTGGCGCCATAGCCATAGCCGAGGAACTCGCGACCGTTCTCAAGAACTAACTTTTTTGTAAATGGTTTCATTCGTTTTCTTTTGATTTATATTATTGTTTTACCTATTTTTCTATCTTTCGTATGCTACGCGGCCATCGACAAGTGTCAGACAGCACTCGCCCTGCAACTGCCAACCCTCGAATGGGGTACTGCGTCCTTTTGACAAGAATGTAGAGGGGTCAACCGTAAACTCTTTCTCAAGGTCGAAAACTGCAATATCGGCAGCCTCGCCCTCCTGCAACCCTCCACCGAGGTTGAATATTCTGCGAGGAGCCTCTGCCAATACATCCACAGCCTTCTCAAGTGAGATAATGCCCGACTTAACGAGCTTTGTATATATCACCGCAAATGATGTTTCAATACCTACAACGCCCATTGCGCTGCGCTCCAATCCGCGAGACTTCTCCTCGGCTGTGTGGGGTGCGTGATCGGTAGCTACAACATCGATTGTTCCGTCCTGCAAGCCCGCAATCAAAGCATCTCGATCCTCTGCCGAACGAATAGGAGGATTCATCTTAAAACGGCCCTCCTCCTGAAGATCCATATCACACATGGTGAGGTAGTGGGGACCCGTCTCGCAGGTAACCTTCAAGCCACGAGCCTTCGCCTGACGAATAAGCTCAACTGTTTCTTTAGTTGAGATATGGCAAACGTGGTAACGGCAACCTGCCTCTGCAACCAACTCTATATCGCGCTCCACCTGCTTCCACTCGCTCTCCGAGCAGATACCGCGGTGACCATTCTTTGCAGCGTACTCGCCATCGTGGATATATCCGCCACGCAACAAATCATCCACCTCACAATGTGCCGCGATGATAGCATTATTCTTTGCAGCCTCGGCCATCGCCTGGCGCATCATATCCTC
>CAYLRH010000266.1:0-2140 GCA_964385905.1 uncultured Alistipes sp. | reverse complement strand
GCAAGCGGCCGACATTACGCCCCAGTCGCTCGTTGAGCCCATGATAACTGCAACTTTCATATTGTCAATGTGTAATGTTAAAAACGCAGCCGCTGCAACAGAGTGCAACGGCCACTATTATACTTAAATTCAACTATTTTTTACTCTTGTATATCCGCACGATACCCCACTCCATCCCTTGTCGATAGAAGTAGAATAAGGGTCTATATGCAATGCATGGTTTGGGCGTATTGTCACGGTAAAAAAGTGTTTTTTGGATTATTACGTGCAAAGATACATTAATTTATTTTAATGCGAAAGTTTTTCGATAGTGAAATATCAACAAAATGTTATTATGATATAGACTTTTTTGACAAAGATGCGACTCGGATAACTGCAATAATAAAACGGGAAAGTATCATCTCTCCCGTTTCCATTTTCCCGACACAATTTTGAACTCGATTATCGGGGTGCGAAGGCCTTATCCTCGCGGACATAACCATCGCGAACTATATTCATAAAACAAACAAAATAAACTATTTCAACTCTCTAATGCAAAGGTCGCTGTATTAAACAATTTTTACAATACCGATAATTAGTTATTCATATTCGATGTTTCACTATTTGTAGTGATTGGGATATGTCGTAAAAAATGTGTATTTTTGCAAGCAAAAATAGTAAACAATGTTATTGTCGGATTTAAAGGCAGGAGATTCAGCCGTCATCGTTAAGGTGTTGGGACATGGTGGTTTTCGACGCAGAATTCTTGAGATGGGATTCGTGCGTGGACAGCGTGTCGAGGCTATTCTCAATGCCCCGCTGCGTGACCCTATAAAATACCGATTGATGGGTTATGAGGTGTCGCTAAGACGAAGTGAGGCTGCAATGGTAGAGGTCATAACACTCGATGAGGCGCGCATGCAACGTATGCAACAGACTGAGGAGGTGACCGTATCCCCTAACGATGATGAAATAGCGCAGGTTATTAACCAGAAGATACGTGAGATAAATATTGCCCTTGTGGGTAATCCCAATAGCGGAAAAACATCGTTGTTCAACGCCTTGTCTGGCGGCCATGAACATGTGGGCAATTATAGCGGAGTGACTGTGGGAGCCAAGCGTGGCACGTGTCATTACAAGGGTTATACAATCAATGTGACTGACCTGCCCGGAACCTATGCCCTGTCGGCATATACTCCTGAGGAGATGTTTGTGCGTCAGCATCTTATGGAGGAGATGCCTGATGTGGTTATAAATGCTGTTGTCGCGTCTAATCTTGAGAGAAATTTATTCCTTACCACCGAACTTATCGACCTTAACCCCAAGATGGTTGTGGCTCTGAATATGTACGATGAGTTAGAGAGTAGCGGTGCAAAACTCGATTACGGTAAATTGGGCCGAATGATTGGTGTGCCGATGGTGCCCGTTGTAGCACGTAACGGCAAGGGCTTGGATGATTTGCTCGATGAGGTTATTCTTACGTTTGAGAATAAGAATCCCAAGGTACGCCATATTCATATTCAGTATTCGTCTTCGATAGAGACTGAGGTAAGTTCGCTTGCAGGCTTAATGAAACAACATGCGGAGGAGCTGCCGAAGTGTTTCCCGCCCCGTTACTGGTCTGTAAAGATGCTTGAGAAGGATAGTAGTGTAGAAAAGTTGTTGTCGCAAGCTGAGCATTTTGATGATTGGAAGGCAAAACGGGATGTGGCTGTTGCTCGTATTAAAACCGCTTTGGGAGAGGATGTGGAGAGCGCTGTGACGAATGAAAAATATGGTTTTATTGAGGGCGCTTTGGCCGAAACATATACGCCGAGCAGTTGCGATAGTAATCGTAGTACATCGTTTATCGACCGCGTGGTAACCCATAAATATTTGGGTATTCCTATCTTTTTGCTGGTAATGTTTTTGATGTTTTGGAGTACCTTTACATTGGGAGCATATCCTCAAGAGTGGATTGAGGCGGGATTCTCGTGGCTGGGAGAGGCTGTGGGTGGATTGATGAGTGAAGGTCCGCTGCGCGACTTGATTGTTGATGGTATAATAGGAGGTGTGGGATCGGTTGCGGTATTCTTGCCTAATATACTGATACTCTATCTCTTCATATCGCTTATGGAGGATTCGGGCTATATGGCTCGTGCGGCCTTTATCATGGACAAAC
>CAYLRH010000265.1:0-2154 GCA_964385905.1 uncultured Alistipes sp. | reverse complement strand
GAACCGGATGAAAAAATAAACAAGGTTCTGAATTTTTACAGAAATAGGAGAAACTAATGAAAACAATTTTAAACATTATATCTTATTTAGCAATTTTAGGAGTAATATATATCGCAATAGTAAACGCTCCTCAAATGATTAACATTTCACTGCTAACTAAAGACGTATTGATTGCTTTGGGCTTGCAAGACGTTGAAATAATTAACAAAACAATAAACATCACAACATACACGCTTAGTGTTTTAGGCGTGGGGGTTTTTACAGGAGTTTGCTTATTAGGTCAATTATATGTATCAGAAAAAATATAATAACCAAAAAATATGAACCAGGAAAAACTTTTTGAGATTGCTTCGCAGTTCGCCATTGAGGGCGAGATTGCCAAAATCGAGGCATTGGGCGAGGGATTTATCAACGACACCTTTGTCGTGACAACCGTTGGCGAAAAGCCCAACTACATTCTGCAACGCAAGAACCACGTCGTCTTCCCCGACGTGCCGGGCATGATGGACAACATCAAGGCCGTAACGGAGCATATCAAGGCGAAGGTTGCGGACCCCATGCGCGAGACACTCACCGTCATCCCCGCCAAGGATGGCAAGCTGTATGCGCAGGATGGCGAGAACTTTTGGGCTGTGTGCCTCTTTATCCCCGACACGGCGAGCTACGATAGAGCCGACTCGCCCGCGTTGGCATATCAGGGAGGTGTGGGCATAGGTCGTTTTCAGGCTCTGCTGGCCGACTTCGACAAGCCGCTGAATGAGACAATCAAGGGATTCCACAATATCCGTTGGCGCTTCCAGCAGTGGGATGAGACCATCGCTGCCGACCCCGCAGGTCGCGTGAAGGAGCTTGCGGAGGAGATTTCGTGGGTTGAGAGCCGCCGTGAGGAGATGCTCGCCTTCTGGTCGAAGGTTGAGACGGGCGAGATACCCACCCACGTGACGCATAACGACACGAAAATCAGCAACATCCTCTTCGATAAGCCTACGGGCAACGTGCTGTGCGCCATCGACCTCGACACGGTTATGAGCTCTACGTCGCTCAACGACTTTGGTGATGCTATCCGCTCGTACACCAATACGGGTGCTGAGGACGACAAGAACCTCGACAATGTGGAGATGAGCATCGATATGTTCCGCGCCTATGCTGAGGGTTACCTCTCGGAGCAGCGTGCCACGATGACCGCCTCGGAGCTGGAGTGGCTGGCATTCTCAGGCCGCTACATCACCTTCGAGCAGGTGCTGCGTTTCCTGATGGACTACATCGACGGCGACAAGTATTACAAAATTGCATATGCCGACCACAATTTGGTGCGTACACGTGCGCAATACAAGCTCTTGCAGAGCATGGAGCGCCAGTACGACGAGATGTGCGCCATCGTGAAGGAGTTGTCGAAGTAGCACAGCTGAAAAATAGGTATTATAGGAGTTATAGGTGTTATAAGAGATATAGCACTTATAACTCCTATAATTTCTTTTTACGAAAACACGGCATCCCGAGAGGAAAAAATGTTTTGATGAATTTCGAAAAAATACCCCTCGACAATAGCTACATTTCTGCTAAAAGCAGTAACTTTACACCCAAATACACCTTTTTGATACGAAAATGTCTTTAGACGCTACAACATACCATGTTCCGGTGCTGCTGGAGGAGTCTGTCAATCTGATGGATATACATCCCGACGGCACATACTGCGACCTTACATTCGGTGGCGGCGGTCACTCGCGCCACATACTCTCGAAGTTGGGCGAGGGGGGACGACTCTTCTCCTTCGACCAGGACCGCGACACGTTAGCCAATGCCCCCGACGACGAGCATTTCAACTATGTTGAAAGCAATTTCCGCTTTCTGCGTGGCGCCCTGCGTCTGCGTGGTGTGGAGCAGGTCGATGGCATCTTGGCCGATTTGGGCGTGTCGTCGCACCACTTCGATGCTACCGAGCGAGGCTTCTCGTTCCGTGGCGATGGCCCGCTCGATATGCGTATGAACCAGCGCGGAGGTCGCACAGCAGCCGACATCGTTAACCGTTACGATGCCGACTCATTGGCCCGTATTCTGAAGGAGTATGGCGAACTGGACACCACGTGGAAAATAGCCTCGTGCATCGTCCGTGACCGCGAGCAGGCCGAGATAACCACCACGGCACAGCTGGTC
>CAYLRH010000264.1:0-2155 GCA_964385905.1 uncultured Alistipes sp. | reverse complement strand
CCTCCCCACCACCGAGCGTACTATCCCCCGTATCGATGGCCGTCAGTTGCGTATGATTTTGGCCTACTCACTGCCGCTGCTTATTGGTGGCATTGCAGGCACAGCCAACGAGTTCATCGACCGCCAGATGATAAAGTATATCATCCCCGACGACGCTATGTCGCAGCTGGGTATCTATGGCGCTATCTGTAAGATTGCCGTGGTTATGACGCTCTTCACGCAGATGTACCGCCTCGCCGCCGAGCCCTTCTTCCTCTCAAATTTCACGAAGGAGGAGTTTGTGGAGTCGAATGCCGCTGCGTTGAAATATTACATTATGGCCTCGATGCTGATTTTCCTCGGCATAGCCCTCTTCCGCGATGTGTTTGCGCTGATTGTGGGCCGCGACTTCCGCGAGGGTATCTTCATCCTGCCCGTAATACTTGGTGGTAATGTCCTGGCTGGCGTGTGGCTCAACCTCTCGTTCTGGTATAAGCGTGAGGAGAAGACCCGCTTCGCCGTATATGTAACCTTCGTAGGTCTGGCCTTTACTATTGTGATGAACCTGCTGCTCCTGCCCCGCTGGGGATACTACGGAGCTGCGTGGGCCCGCTTCATTGCCGAGGCGGCTATGGTGGCGGTGAGCTACTATTTGAATCGCCGTTACTTCCCCACGCCCTACGATGTGCGACGTATCGCCGAGTATGTGGTGATGGGCGTTGCATTGTTCTTCGTGAGCGAGGCTCTGCTGCCCTATGTGGGTGCGGTTATGCGCTATGGGGTGAATATCGTCATCTTCGTTAGCTTTGTGGCCTATGCCGTATGGCGTGAGAAGATTGATTTGGGAGCTATGATGCGCTCCGTACTACGTAGAAAAAACTAAAAAATGAAATATTATGAAAGTAAAAATCGTAAACAATTCGCGCCACGCGCTTCCCGAGTACCAGACCCCGCTGTCTGCTGGCCTTGATATCCGTGCTAACCTCGACGAGAGCGTTACGCTTCAGCCTCTGGAGCGTGCCATGATTCCTACGGGCCTGTTTGTTGAGCTGCCCGAGGGCTGCGAGATGCAGATTCGTCCTCGCAGTGGCCTTGCTGCCAAGCACGGCATCACCGTACTGAACTCTCCCGGCACTATCGATGCCGACTATCGTGGTGAGATTAAGGTTATTCTGGTCAACCTGAGCAATCAGCCCTTCACTATCGAGTCGGGCGAGCGCATCGCGCAGATGATTGTTGCGCGCTACGAGCAGATTGAGTGGCAGGCAGTCGAGGAGTTAGGCGCTACGGAGCGTGGTGCTGGTGGCTTCGGCTCAACAGGTAAATAGAGGAGAATATGAAAAAGATATTTTTTGCATTGGTTGCCGTGCTGGCTATGGTGTCGTGTGCCGAGCAGGCTTCACAGCCCCGCCGTGTGGAGATGAAGACTACGGCTGGCGACATTGTGCTGGAGCTTAGCGACCTCACACCCATCCACCGCGATAACTTTATGCAGCTTGTCGAGGAGCGCTATTTCGACTCGTTGCTGTTCCACCGCGTCATTGAGAATTTTATGATTCAGGGTGGCGACCCCCGTACCCGCGACATCAGTGGCAAGGAGTTCTTCGCCGATGGAGATGAGACGGGCAATCCACGTTATTGGGAGGATATACCCGCCGAGATAAACTTCCCCACGCTCTACCATAAGCGTGGCGCTTTGGCGGCAGCACGCGAGGGCGATGATGTCAATCCCCAGCGCCGCTCATCTCGCACGCAGTTCTATATCGTTTGGGGCCGTACCTTCAACGATGAGCAGCTCGACGCACAGCAGCAGCGCATCACACGCGCTACGGCTGGCAAGGTTACGCTTCCCGACTCTATCCGCGAGGTGTATAAAACCGTTGGTGGTACACCCCACCTCGATGGCCAATATACGGTCTTCGGTCACGTTGTGAGTGGTCTGGATGTTGTTGATAAGATTCAGCGCACGGCCACCGACTCGCTCGACCGCCCCGTTGAGGATGTTAGAATTATTAGCGTAAAAGAGGTAAAATAACAGAAAAATGCGATTTGCCGACATCATAGGACAGAGCGCCCTGAAGCGCCATCTTGCCGAGAGCATCGACCGCGGCCGCATCAGCCACGCCCAGCTATTCACGGGCGCAGCAGGCACGGGCGCGTTGCCTTTGGCCATAGC
>CAYLRH010000263.1:0-2203 GCA_964385905.1 uncultured Alistipes sp. | reverse complement strand
GCGACATATAGATTTTATACTGCTGTTTGCAGTTGGCAACAAGTTTTTTCCACTCTTTCTGTTCGCGAAGTTTGTCGGCCTGTTCATCAAGACGGTCGAGTTGCTGTTGCCATTCGGGAGTTTGCGCTGCGGCTGAAAATAGGGTAGTAGCCGCAAGGATTAGTAGTAAAATCTTTCTCATAATTGTAATAGTTTTTCTGTTTGACGATGCAAATATACACATTTGTCGCTACTTTGCAAAACAAAATACTCGAAATGTGAGATTTTTTTTTATGGCACATAATTAGGTCGCTCTCGTGAGCGACCTAATTAAAAAAATCACCCGCCCGAAAGCGAGTGAAACATAACGTAGATGTGTAATCTATCTCCTCTCTTTAATGCGCTTCCCGATTGAGCCGACGTACTGCATCATCCCTTTGGGATATTCGATTGTCAGTTCCGTACGCCCCGTAATAGTGGATATATCCAGCGAAAAACCATACTCTATGCCGTCATGTTTGGCTGTAAACGATATGTTCCACTGCGTGAGATATTTTACAGCCGTGTAGTTTTCGATACTCTCGGTGTCGAAGTTCAGCATCGATGTCTGTTGTGCGATGCCATGCTCTATGGGCATATGTACCTCCAAATCAACGGGGCTGATGTATAGGTAGAAATATTCGGCATATATCTGGCGCATCACGCCTCCTGGCACGGCTTGCATCAGGGTGGGGTAGAATGCGTAAGCTCGTGTGGCGATGAGTGAATCAATGGTAAACGCGTAATCTCGGGCTCGCTTTGCACGTCGTTCGGTACGTGTCATCTGCTTTTGATTTATAGCGTTGCCTGTTATCGTGTCGCGTACGTTATATGACGGTTGAGCTACGGGAACAATGGTCGTGACGGGAACAGAGTCGCGTTGTATGCTTATTGTCTGTTGAGTATTGTTTTGCGCCACGCATGCCGTAAGGGTGCATAGTGTGAGTGCGGCAAATGATAATAGATACTTCATGGCTAATATATTTGAGTGATTGTTCCCATGTATTGCACAGGATTATACCACGTGTTGTTGATTGTTAGCGTTGCCCCGCCGTGAGAATGTATGTCGAAGACAAAGGTGTACTCCTGAGTGGCGTAGAGCATAGTCTTGAACGATACGGTCCATCCATATTCGGTCTGCTGGGTGACGTAATCGGATATGTTGGGTGAGCCCGTGTTGAGCAATACGTAACGATAGGGTGGTACGATGCCTGTGTAGTATGGTAAACATACATCCAACGACCCTCGCCACACGGTGACGGTATAGTTGGCATTGGAGAGGAGATTCATAGGCCCTGCGGGCTGCTGCTGAACAGATTGTGGATTGAACTCGAAGTTGTGAGATAATACTAACGAGTCGATATACTTAGCATACTCGGCCAGACGCTGGGCACGGCGGGCTGCACGCTCCTCGTGCGTTGTGTGTCGTAGCTCCGATTCGTAGGTCTGCGCTGCCGCGTCATCTACATACGGCCCACAGAATGTGCACAACAGTGTGCATGCGATGGTGTAAAAAAGTCGTTTCATAGCATAAACGGTTTATGCCAGAAACGACTTCAAAATTCTTGCCTAAATACCCATTCGACGAAGAAATTCTCCCGTAGCACTCTCCTCGCTTTGGGCTATATCCTTTGGAGTACCTTGAGCAACGATTCTTCCGCCTCCAGCACCGCCCTCGGGGCCTATGTCGATGATATGGTCGGCAACCTTTATAACGTCCAAGTTGTGTTCGATGACGATTGCCGTGTTACCCCTATCGACCAGTTTGTTGATGACGCTCAGCAACTGACGAATATCCTCGAAATGGAGTCCCGTGGTAGGCTCGTCCAAGATGTATAGCGTACGGCCTGTATCGCTCTTTGAGAGTTCTGCGGCCAACTTTATTCGCTGGCTCTCTCCGCCAGAGAGGGTAGTACAAGGCTGGCCTAAGGTAAGATAACCCAAGCCCACATCTTGTATGGCTTTTAGCTTTTGGTATATGTTTGGTATGTTGGCGAAGAAATCAACGGCAATATTAACCGTCATGTTCAACACCTCGTCAATATTCTTTCCCTTATATTTCACCTCCAATGTTTCGCGGTTGTAGCGATGGCCTCCACACGCTTTGCAACGCACATATACATCGGGCAGGAAGTTCATCTCGATGGTCTGCACGCCTGCGCCACGACACTCCTCACATCGTCCG
>CAYLRH010000262.1:0-2213 GCA_964385905.1 uncultured Alistipes sp. | reverse complement strand
GACTTACCCAAAATCTCACCAGTGTAGCGGAATGCCTCCTTAGCGATAGCATCGCCCTTGTCGGCAGCAGTTGAAAGCATTACAGCCTCGAACTTTGAGAAGGGAACCTCGCGCAAGTCGCTATCGTTGTTCATCTTAGCCATCAACTCGAAAGCAGTACGCTTGATACCTGTTGCTGAAGCGTAAGCCTCCAAGCAGCCTTTGCGTCCGCAACCGCACTCACGACCGTGTACGCGGCTGTCAACCATCACGTGGCCATACTCGCCTGCGAAACCGTCGTGGCCGTAAATCATCTCACCGTTGCTAACGATACCTGAGCCAAGACCTGTACCCAGAGTGATAACAACATAATCCTTCATGCCCTTAGCGTTACCGAATACGCCCTCGCCGATAGCTGCTGCGTTAGCGTCGTTTGTGATAGCTACGTCAACACCGGGGAATGAAGCCTTGATATCGTCAACGAAGTGGAACATACGACGTGACTCATCGGGATTGGGCTCGTCATCACGGAACTTCCACAAGTTTGCGGGAGCCTCAATCATACCTGTGTGGTAGTTTGCATTGGGAGCGCCGATACCGATACCAATCAACTCGAACTCGAATGATACGCTGCCAATCAAGGCGTGCATAGCCTCGCAGAGAGTCTTTACATAAGTCTCATAGTCGTCAAACTTCTTGTACTTCTCGGTTGAAATTACAGACTCACAGAATACGGTACCCTCCTCATCGACCAAACCGAACGCGGTGTTCGTACCGCCGATGTCGATACCCATTGCTAATTTTTTCATAGTTTTTGGTTGTTATAGTTAATTAGTTTAAGTATATGTCAAAACGCATTTAACATCGTCAAAGTTAAGTATAAAATTCGTTTTCTTCAAACTTTTTCTTAAATTTGGGGCACGAACAATTAAAAAAGCTATTTTCGCCCTATGAAAACGAATGAAGAGATTCTGGATTTGTTTGAAAATCACCTTGCACAGATTCATCTCCCTGAGGAGCCGAAGGACCTTTATGCCCCCATCATCTACTCTATGTCGGGTGGTGGCAAACGCATACGTCCTACGTTGTTGTTGCTCGTCTGCGAGGCTTTTGGCGGACGACTGCAGGATGCTCTGCCCGCAGCTTCGGCGGTGGAGATGTTCCACAACTTCACTCTTCTGCACGACGACATCATGGACAATGCCGAGGTACGTCGCGGCAAGCCGTCGGTCTATACTCGTTGGGGTGAGAATGTGGCCATCCTATCGGGAGATACCATGATGATTTATGCCTACCGCCTACTGAGCGGTGTGCCGGCCGATAAGCTACCGCGCATCATGGATATCTTCACCTCTATGGCTTTGCAGGTGTGCGAGGGCCAGCAGTACGATATGGACTTCGAGAGCCGCCAGAAGGTGTCGGTGGTAGAGTATATGCATATGATTGAGCTTAAAACCTCAGTCTTGCTGGCTGGTGCCGCAATGATTGGCGCAGTGTTGGGCGATGCCTCGGAGAGCGATTGCAAGAAGATTTACCGTTATGCGCTGGAGTTGGGACTCGCCTTCCAGCAGCAGGACGACCTGCTCGATAGCTACGGCACAATCGAGGAGTTGGGCAAAAAGATTGGCGGCGATATTCTTGAGGGTAAGAAGACCTGCCTTATGCTCAATGCCATGAGCCGTGCCACGGAGGAGGACCGTGAGATTTTACGCTCGACACATCTCGATTCGTCGCTCTCGAACGAAGAGAAGATTGCCCGCGTGAAGGAGGTTTACGACCGCTACGATATTCCCCGCACTATCCAGCAGCAGATTTCGCTTCGCTTCGAGCGTGCGTTGGCCATCCTCAATACGTTGGCGATAGAGCCGGAGCGTACCGAGCATCTGCGTGTCTTTGCCCAGAATTTGATGGGTAGAAAGAAATAGGTGCTAAAGCAGTTGCGTAGGGAGTCATTGCGAGACTTGTATAAGCCGTGGTAATCTCAAGGGGTGACACAATAAAGAAAACAGTAGAAAAATGATTAAACGAAATGATATAGAGATTATGGCCCCCGTGGGGTGTATGGAGTCGTTGCACGCCGCTATTGGGGCAGGTGCCGATGCTGTATATTTTGGTGTGGGGGTACTGAATATGCGTGCCCGCTCGTCGGTGAACTTTACGCTCGACGACCTTGCAAACATCGTGAAGATTGCCCACGAGGCGGGTGTCAAGACCTACCTTACGGTAAATACCAT
>CAYLRH010000261.1:0-2220 GCA_964385905.1 uncultured Alistipes sp. | reverse complement strand
GATAAAGTTATCCAGGAACTTCAACAGTCGCTTTGCCTCGCCATACTCAGGCTCGGTGTCGGGCACTTCGCGCAGGATAGGTTCAATCTTGGGACGCAACACCAAAATCTCGTAGAAAAGCGAGGTGTTAAAAATAACATCGGCATTCTCCTGATAGGGGAAGATATGTTTCTCCTCACCACGACGCACGCTCGGCCAGCGCTGCAACGTAGCCAAAGCATTTACTCCGCGAGTAGCATAATCGCGTGTAATGCGGCGCAACATACGGTTATCGGTCGTTGCAATACGCGACAGATTATCCATCGCCACCGATGTCAGGCACGATGCGTAGATGCAGAATTTCTGCTCGCGCGGGATACTGGGCGTAAGACGCGGATTTAGGCCGTGAATACCCTCCATAATGAGTATTGAGCGCTCGCTGAGTTTCAGCGGCGTTTCGTGCCACTGGCGTGTGCCCGTGATGAAATCATAACGTGGCACATCGACACTCTCGCCCGCCATCAGTCGCTGAAGGTCGCGATTAAGCAACTCCAAGTCGATAGCCTCCAGAGCCTCGAAATCGTAGTCGCCATTCTCATCGCGGGGCGTATGCTCGCGGTCCACAAAGTAATCATCCAACGAAATCAGCACAGGGTCAAGCCCCAAGATACGCAACTGAATGCCAAGACGTTTGGCCGTCGTGGTCTTGCCGCTCGACGAAGGACCCGATATAAGCACCATGCGTGTTCCGTGTGTACGGTTGGCCTCGTCAATCTGGTCGGCCATAGCGGCAATCTTCTTCTCATGAAAGGCCTCGGCAACCTTGATAAGTTCGCTCACATCGCCATCCAGCACCTTCTTATTGAGCATACCCACCGTCGGCACACCCATAATATCTACCCAGCGGTGATACTCGCGGAAGACGTCGAACATCTTGGCCCAATGCACATTCATATCGAGCTTCGAGGGGTCGGTACGCGTGGGCAGAGCAATATAGAATCCGTTGTAGTAACGGCGTATATCGAACAGATGTATATATCCCGAATCGGGAGCAAGCGCACCGTAGAAGTAGCCCACAATATCGTCCATGCGGTAGATGTCGCTGTACAGACGCGGGCGGGTGTTGAGCAGTGCCACCTTGTCATCAAAACCGAAACGCTCGTAGATACCATTTATCTCCGAGGTAAGCAGACGCATACGGTTTATGGGATAGCGGCTGTTGATAATCTGCTGCATACGCTCTCGCAGTGCCTCAATCTCCTCGTCGGTGACCATATTGCAGTTGTCGAACTCGCAGTAGAATCCGCGCCCCAACGAGTGACGGATAAAGAACTTACGGTCGCGATACAGGTCCCACACCGCCTTGTGCAGGATAAATGAGATTGTGCGCTGATAAACGCGATAACCCTCGAAATGCGTAATGTCGATAAATCGCACCACGGCCGGCTTGAACAGGCGGCTGTTCAACTCCTTCAGACGGTTGTTGACATATGCCGCCAACACGGGATACTCCCCCTTGATATTGAGTCGAGACAGCAGCTCACCGAGCGTCACACCCATCTCCACCTCTATCTCCACAGAGGTATTCTGACATAAAACTTTGACTCTATCCAGCATAAAAGATTCATTAGACGTGTAAAGATAATCATTTTTTCACAACTAACATCTCTGTGGCTTTAAAATAAGTTTTTCAGAACAATACTATGTAACTACTCTTCATATTTCTTACAAAAAACTAACCCGCCCAACATATTGTCAGACGGGTTAGTTCTATTATTGTAATTCAGATTACAAGCGTGCCTTGATGGCCTTTGACTCCTCCTCGTAGCCGGGCTTGTCGAGAAGAGCGAACATATTCTTCTTGTAAGCCTCAACACCGGGCTGATTGAAGGGGTTAACGCCGAGGATATAGCCGCTGATACCGCAAGCCTTCTCGAAGAAGTAGATCAACTCACCCAAAGCCTCCTCGTTGATTGAGGGAATCTCAATACGCATCTGAGGAACACCACCATCCAAGTGAGCCAACTGAACACCCAGCTCAGCCATCTTGTTGATGTTGTTCAGGCGCTTGCCTGTGAGGAAGTTCAAGCCGTCGAGGTTAGCCTCGTCAGACTCAACCTTCACCTCGTGCTTAGAGTCTGCAACAGAGATGATGGTCTCGAACAATGAACGCTCACCCTCCTGAATGTACTGGCCCATAGAGTGAAGGTCAGCAGTAAGAGTTACGCTTGCGGGGAAGAT
>CAYLRH010000260.1:0-2236 GCA_964385905.1 uncultured Alistipes sp. | reverse complement strand
AAAGGTGGTAAAAGAACTTTTCTGTATCAGGCAGGGAATTTTTGATAAGGTAGATTGCCACGAACTTTTATAGAGGCTGATTTTGTATCAGCAACGCCCTAAAATAAAAGTTCTCGCAATGACGAAATTTAAGAAGAAAATAGAGTAATGAAATTTGCAAATCCATATCTGTTGTGGTTATTGGCACTCGTGGTGCCAATGGTTGCATACTACATATACTGCACCTTGCAGGGCGGTGCCGCCATCCGCATCTCCACAGTTGCCGGAGCGCGCAAGGCACCCCGCACGTTGCGTTATTGGCTGCGCCACGTGCCTTTTGTGTTGCGAGTGGCAGCCGTGGCACTGCTTATCGTGGCGTTGGCACGCCCGCAGGATGTCGAGGAGCAGAGCCGCACCAATGCCGAGGGTATTGACATTATGCTCTCGATAGATATATCATCCTCTATGCTTGCGCGCGACTTCACGCCCGACCGTTTGACGGCGGCCAAGGAGGTGGCGGGTGAGTTCATCGCCGACCGCTATGGCGACCGCATAGGCCTTGCAGTCTTTGCGGGTGAGTCCTTCACGCAGAGCCCCCTTACGACCGATAAGGGTACACTTCAGACCGTTCTGGCACGCCTGCGCAGTGGTGTTATTGAGGATGGCACAGCCATCGGCAACGGCCTCGCAACGGCCATCAACCGCCTGCGCGAGAGCGATGCCAAGAGCAAGGTCATCATCCTCTTGACCGACGGTGTGAACAACCGCGGTGAGATAGCACCCCTTATGGCGGCCAACATCGCAGCCGATATGGGCATTAAGGTCTATACCATCGGTGTCGGCACACGTGGCAAGGCGCCCTATCCTGCGTTGGATATGTTCGGCAATATGACCTTCCAGATGATGGATGTGGAGATTGACGAGGATACCCTCGAAAAGATTGCCGAGCAGACAGGTGGCAAGTACTTCCGCGCCACCGACAAGCAGAAGCTGAAGGCTATCTACGACGAGATTAATGAGCTGGAGAAGAGCAAGGTGGAGATAACCGACCTCACCATCTACCACGAGAAATACCTCATCTTCGTGCTGGCGGCCATAGCCCTGCTCGTGGCCGAGTTCCTCATTGAAAAGATTGTTCTGAAGAGAATACCATAATGCCGATTATGCACCGCGTAAAGGTTGCGTAATGAAGTAAAACAAAAGAAAAATACTGGAAAAATGTTTCGATTTGCTAATGGCGAATATCTATACCTGCTGGTTCTGATACCTCTGCTGATGGTGCTGCTCGCGTTTGTGGCGCACCGTCGTAAGAAGCTGTTGGAGCGTTTCGGTAATACCGATATTATCAAGGAGTTGATTCCCGATTTCTCACGCGGACGTCTGCGCCTGAAGGCGTTGTTGTACCTTACGGCCCTTACCCTTCTCATCTTCGCTGCGGCACGTCCCCAGCTGGGCTCCAAGCTACGCGAGGAGAAGGCCGAGGGTGTGGAGATGATGCTCGTTGTCGATGTGTCAAACTCTATGCTTGCCGAGGACTTCGAGCCCAACCGCCTGGAGCGCACCAAATACGCCATAAACAAACACTTCGAGGGACTCCAGCAGGAGCGTGTGGGATTGGTAGCCTTTGCCGGAGAGCCGAAGGTGCAGCTACCCATCACCTCGGATTACCGTATGGCGCAAGCCTTCGCCAAGCGCCTCTCGCCCTCGCTTGTGGCCGAGCAGGGTACTGACGTGGGCAAGGCTTTAGAGCTTGCAATGCTCTCATTCTCAAGCCAGAGCGAGCGTAGCAGGGTTATCGTCCTTATCACCGATGGCGAGAACCACGAGGAGGACGCCGTGGCCGTGGCAAAGAGGGCTGCCGAGATGGGTGTCAGAATCTATACTATCGGTATCGGTACGCCCGAGGGTGCCCCCATCGAGATTGACGGCGAGTTCGTCAAGGACGAGAATGGCGAGATGGTTGTCTCGAAGCTGGGTGAGCCTATGCTGGAGGAGATTGCCACCACCACCGAGGCCGCCTACGTGCGTGCCACCAAGCAGTCTATCGGTCTGGAGGAGATTGTCAAGAGTATCAACGAGATGGAGCGCTCGGAGCTCACGACGGTGAAGTACGAGGAGTATAACGAGCAGTATCAGTGGCTTGTGGCTGTGGCTGTGGCGCTGCTGCTGTTGGATGTGTTGATTCTCTCGCGCCGCAACCCCCGCCTGCGCCGATTTAATATCTTTAGAGAGTAAGAAATCGCCTAATCAGGTGTTT
>CAYLRH010000259.1:0-2267 GCA_964385905.1 uncultured Alistipes sp. | reverse complement strand
CACGAAAATATCGGATTGCGTGTAAGCTATTCGAGCGGTTACCGCGCTCCGCAGGCCTTTGATGAGGATTTGCATATCGATGCGGTGAACAACCAGTCGTCTATCATCGAGCTTGACCCCAACCTCAAGCCTGAGTATTCGCACAGCTTCAGTGCTTCTGCCGACCTCTACCACAACTTCGGCAACGTGCAGGCTAACCTGCTTGTGGAGGGCTTCTACACAATGCTTGACGATGTGTTCGCGCTGGCAAAGACGGGCGAGAACGAGGCGGGATATATCATTCAGACACGCTACAACGCCTCGGGAGCAAAGGTGAAGGGATTGAATACGGAGCTTAAGATTGGTATCCCCGACATCTTTGAGGTGCAGGCGGGCTACACCTTCCAGCGTAGCCGTTACAACGAGGCGGAGGAGTGGTCGGAGAATGTAGCAGCCGAGCGCCGTATGTTCCGCACCCCCGACCATTACGCCTACTTCACCGCGTCGGCTAATATCACTCGCCAGTTCAAGGCCTCTGTGTTTGGAAACTATACGGGTCGTATGCTCGTTCAGCACAATGCAGGATATATCGAAACTGACCGCACGGAGCTGACCCCCTCATTCTGGGATATGGGAGTTAAGCTGAGCTATAACTTCCGCCTGAGTGATAGCATCGGGCTGGAGATTAACGGCGGCGTGAAGAATATCTTTGATGAGTTCCAGAACGATATTGATGCAGGCCCGTTCCGCGACTCGGTTTATGTGTATGGCCCGATGATGCCTCGCACATACTTCCTCGGATTGAAGTTTACGTTATAACACGGGAAGGTGTCCGACCAGAGGGTTGCGACACCTTTCATTTATTATATAGGCGGACAAAATAATGTAAAAAAATATCCGTTCGTAATAAAACGCGCAATAAGGTTGCGTGCTAAAAGTTTTTTTCACTATTTTTGTGTTATGTTGACTATGATGAGGTATATCGTAAATATATTGGCTGTGTGCATGTTGGTTTCATGTTCGAAGGGCGTAAAGATTGATATCGAAGGCCGCCTTACGGACAATGCTGCCAGCATGGTCTACCTTGTCGTAGATGGTATGGAGCCCGACACGCTTATATCAGCCCCTGTGGCGGCGGATAACACTTTCCGTATGCGAGGCGAGGTGGTGGAGCCTACAACGGCGTTTATATGCGACGATAACGGCAATACACTCTCGATGTTGTTGACCGAGAACGCCAAGCTACGCCTGCGTCCCATGCCTGAGGGAGGGTATATAACCGAGGGCGGTCCTGTGAACGATAAATATAATCTGGCGATGAATCGCCTTTCGGACATAGCTCATCAGATAATGAATCTTGACCCCGAGCAGGAGAGTGCCGAGGAGGAGTATGAGTCGCTCATGGCCCGCTATCACGATATACTTACAACAACCATTACCGATAACCTCAATAATATCGCAGGCGTAGAGCTGTTTTTGGCTCAGGAGTCGCGAGGCATGACGGCCGAGGATATGCGTGTGCGTATGGCGCAATTCTCGCCAGAGATGCAGGCGCTTACCCCAATGCGCCAATTTGCCAAGTATGTTGAGCAATATGCTCGTACGGAGGTGGGGCAGAAGTTCGTGGATATGGAGATAAGTACTCTGACGGGGCGAAAATCGTTGTCGGATGTTGTTAAGGGACGATGGGTGCTGCTCGACTTTTGGGCTACATGGTGTGAGCCCTGCCTGCATGAGATGCCTACACTGATTCAGGCCTATGAGAATTATGCCATTCGTGGTTTCGAGATATGCGCCGTATCGCTTGATATGGATCCTGAGCGTTGGCGTGCTTTCGTGCAGGAGAATAATCTGCTCTGGACAAATGCCATTGACGAGCCCATGGAGGGTATGCCTACGGCGGCAGAGTTGTACGGGTTGCAATCCATACCGGCCAATTTCCTTATTTCTCCGCAGGGCGAGATTGTGGCAAAGAATCTCTATGGCGAGAATCTGTTGCATGAGTTATCGCATCATTTAGGAGAGTAGTTAGGCTATGGAATGATCGTAGTGGTAACTTTTTATTAATCAAGTGATTGTCGTGAGGAAGTGAAAATAATTCAAAAAAACTTTGCGAAATATTTGCACAGAAAGAAAATCTACCCTATATTTGCACTCGCAATCAGCAAATGGCTCCGTAGCTCAACTGAATAGAGTACTTGACTACGGATCAAGCGGTTACAGGTTTGAATCCTGTCGGAGTCACTAAAAGTGAGGCGGTTATCGATAAGATGACCGCCTTTTTTTGT
>CAYLRH010000258.1:0-2302 GCA_964385905.1 uncultured Alistipes sp. | reverse complement strand
CTTCTCCTTAGCTGTGTCGGGAATGAACAGACCACCTGCGGTCTTCTCCTCTGCCGCGTTAGGCAATACCAATACGCGATCTGAAAGCGGTTTGATTGTCATAGTTCTTTATGTTTTAGTTTTGTTAATTGTTTTCTGTTGTAGCTACCTCCGTCGAGGCAGACGACTTATATATCAACAACAGATGTGCCAAACCCGATTTGGCACATATTTCTGTCACAATATATGTAGGAGGTGACATTTTGTCATGCCAACACATAAAATTCTGCCTTTCGTGAATGATTCTGCCATTCGCAGTGCGAAGTTTGCAAAATTATTTCTATTTTTAACAGATTTTTTGATTAATTATGAAAAAACTACTGACATTTTTGTTCTTTGCGGCCTTTTTGGCCATCGGAACGCTCTCAGCGCAGAGCCTCGATTACGATAAATTGACTCCTCATCCGCGTCTTCTGCTCAAGACGGGTGATATAACTGCCATGCGTGCCTTGCCAGCCCGTTCTGCAACGGCGCATAAGGTGCATGACCGTATTATTGCCGAGTCGGAGCGCATTATCGGCCTTGAGCCCGTCGAGCGAGTGAAGGTTGGAAAACGCATGATTGCCGTGTCGCGTGAGGCATTGAAGCGAATCTTCTATCTCTCGTATGCATATCTGACCACAGATGATATTCGCTATGCACAGCGCGCCGAGCGCGAGATGCTGGTTATCAGCGAGTTTGAGGATTGGAATCCCGTTCATTTCCTTGACGTGGGTGAGATGACCATGGCGATGGCTATCGGTTACGACTGGCTCTATCGTTACCTGCCCGTTCACTCGCGCAGTATAATCGGAACGGCTATCTACGAAAAGGGATTGCTGGCTTCGGAAAAGGCGACATTCTTCAATTCAAAGAATATCTGGAATCCCGTTTGCAATGCGGGTATGATATATGGTGCGCTGGCCACGATGGAGCGCTCGCCTGAGTATTGCCGCGCCCTGATTGGCAAGTGTATGGATTCGGTGCCCAAGGGCTTGGATTTCTATAATCCCGATGGTAGCTATATTATCGGCTATAACTTCTGGGGCCACGGTACAGGCTTCGAAGTTATGCTTGTGGCGGCTTTGCAGTCGGCGCTGGGCACAGATGCGGGCATTGCGGCACATCAAGGCTTTATGCGCACAGCCTCATTCATGAACTATCTTGTAGCCCCGTCGGGTAAGGTGTATAACTACTCGGATGCCAAGGAGGAGGCCTCTATGCTCCCCGTAAAGTATTGGTTTGCCCGTCAGACGAAGGACACATCGTTGGTGGCTCTGGATGAGCGTATGATTAGCGAGGGCAAGATTGGCGATGAGCGTCTGCTGCCTGCCTATATGGTATTTGCTTCGTCTATGGATCTCTCGAAGGCAACTATGCCCAAGGGTAATACATGGCACAGCGGAGGCGAGATACCGATGTATATTTATCGTAGCGGCTGGGATAAGAAGACAGATACATACTTGGCTGTTAAGGGCGGTCGTGCTTCGAGTCCTCACGGTCATATGGATGCCGGAGCGTTTGTCTATGAGTACGATGGCGTGCGTTGGGCTGTGGATTTGGGTGAGCATGACGAGCATACGCTTGAGCAGGCGGGTGTAGGCATGTGGAATCTGAAGCGCGATGGAGGTCGCTGGGACGTATTCCGCTTTGGCCCAGAGTCGCACAATACACTGATGTTCAATGGCGAGCGTCATAACGTCGAGGAGGTTGCGCAGATAACCGAAACATTCAACGCCGCCCGCCATCATGGTGCCGTTGTTGACCTTACGCCTACATTCTCTGGCATGGCTCAGAGTGTTAAGCGCACGGTTGAGCTCGATAAGAATAACCATCTTGTCGTTACAGACCATATTGAAGGCTCATCGCAGCCCTCGAAGATTGAGTGGCGCATGGCAACCAACGCCGAGGCGGAGATTGTAGCCCCGAATACCATTATGCTTAAGCAGGATGGCAAAACCATGTATCTGCGCCTGCGTACACGTGCGGTATCGGATGCCGTTATCTGGCCCGACCATCAGTATAAAGAGTTTGAGGAGCGCGATGCCAATCTGCGTCGCGTGGGATTTGTCTTAAATCTGCGTGCTGGAGAGAGTACTGACGTGGAGGTTACCCTCTCTCCCGAAAGAGGAAAGAGCATATCTCTGCCTAAGATAAAACTTAACTTCGGCAAGAAGAATCGCCGCTAATGGGACGATTATAATAGTATTTGTTGCAACAGAGGGGGCGTAGGAGCAAAAAAATATAATATTTTCCTCAATTTATTTGGAAAATACCCCGAAAC
>CAYLRH010000257.1:0-2321 GCA_964385905.1 uncultured Alistipes sp. | reverse complement strand
AGCAGATGTTGGAGCCTATCCGCGCACGTCGTAAGGAGTACGAGCAGGATATCGATGGCGTATATGAGATTCTGAAGAAGGGTTGCGAGGTTGCTCGTGCCGAGGCTGCCGAGACTCTCGATATGGTACGTCGTTCGATGAAGATTAATTACTTCGAGGATACGGAGTTGATTCGCAAGCAGTCGGAGATGTATAAGTCTGCGAAGTAATTTTCATTAAAGCAAATATAATCCGTAAGACCGTTTATGTTGAAGGATTTTCGGAGAAATGCGTTAGAGCTTGTCATTGGCCTCATCAGACGATTGAGTAATCGCCTGAGCGAGCGCCAGATGATAACCGTGCTGGCTATCGTCGTGGGATTGTTGGCAGGTGCGGGAACGTGTATCTTTGAGATGCTGCTGCATGGTGTGAGGTCAGCTTTAGTGACGTGGTTTCCTGCCGACAGGGCACAGTTGCTCTACCTGATTTATCCTGCCATCGGTATCGTTTTAGCAACGCTTTTTGTTAAGTATATCGTCCGTGACGAGATATCGGAGGGTGTGACGCGAGTGTTGTACGCCATGGCGCGTCGGGATTCGCGCATAGCGGGACATAATTGCTGGTCGTCTATTGTCGGAGGTGCTACCACCATCGGATTTGGAGGTTCGGTAGGTCCGGAGGCTCCTATCGTGCTGACGGGAGCGGCTATTGGCTCTAATGTGGGCAAGCTCGCTCGCCTAAATTATAAGGAGTTAACATTGTTGCTCTGCTGTGGTGCAGGTGCTGCCGTGGCCGCAATCTTTAAGGCTCCTATTACGGGAGTTGTATTCGTGTTGGAGATTTTGATGCTCGACATCACCTCGGCATCGGTCTTTCCACTTATCCTTTCGTCGGTGACAGCAACTACTACGGCGCTTATTTTCAGAGGCTTTGACCCTATTATCACAGTTTCGTTGAGCGAGGCCGACGTGTTCCTAATCGAGCAGATTCCGCTCTATATCTTGCTTGGTACGTGTTGTGGTTTGATGTCTTACTACTTCACTTCGGTGAACTCGATTGTTGGTAGATTTGTTAAGAGTATTGATTCTCAGTATAAGCGCTGGGCCTTTGCCGGCGTGGTGCTGGGTGTGTTGATATTCATCTTCCCGCCGTTGTATGGTGAGGGTTATGAGGGCATGACCTCGTTGATGCACGGAAATGTTGTGCCGCTGTTCGATAACTCGCTATTCTTTAAGTTCAGCTCGATAGAGTGGGTGGCAATCCTCTACGTTACGGCTATCATGTTCTTCAAGGTTATCGCCATGGCTACCACCAACGCCTCAGGCGGTGTGGGAGGTACGTTTGCCCCGTCGTTGTTCGTGGGTGCCTTTATGGGTGCTATCGTGGCATTGGTATGTAATGCCTGCTTTAACTGGAACGTGTCGGTCGTATCGTTCTCGCTGGTAGGTATGGCGGGAGTGATGGCGGGAGTGATGAAAGCGCCACTCACCTCAATATTCCTTATCGCCGAGCTTTCGAATGGATACGGATTGTTTATCCCGTTGATGATTGTGGCGGCTATCTCGTTTGCTGTGGATTATACCCTCGACCGCGACTCTATCTATACCAAGCAGTTGCGTATGCGTGGCGAGTTGCTTACACATGATAAGGACCAGTCGGCATTTGTCTTTATGCGTCTGGAGGAGTTGATGGAGACCGACTTTATCCGCATTAAGGAGAATATGACTTTGGGAGATATTGTCCATATCATCTCCTCGGCCCGCCGTAATATCTTCCCAGTAATTGATAATTTCGGCCATTTGTTGGGCGTTGTGCAACTGGATGACTTGCGAGAGGATATGTTTAAGAAGGAGAAGTGGGGGCGTTCGATTACCTACTATATGATTCAGCCGCCGTATAAGATTCTTGAACATGAGATGGTGCAGAGCGTGTTGCCTCGCTTTGAGGAGAATCATACGTGGATGTTGCCCGTTGTGGATAAGAATAATAAATACCTCGGCTTTATCTCAAAGTCGCGCATACTAAATGCTTACCGCGAGGCGTTGGTTAAGATATCACATTAAAACTTTAATATATGAAGAACGTAGTATTTGACTTTGGCGGTGTGTTGGTTGACTGGAATCCGCATCACCTTTATGATAAATATTTCGGTAGCGAGGAGAAGGCTACGTGGTTTTTGGAGAATATATGCCTCTATTCGTGGAACTTGCAGATGGATAAGGGAAAGCCTTTTGCTGAGGGCGTTGCCGAGTTGACGGCTGAGCATCCTGAGTGGAGTGAGGCTATTGGCATCTATCACTCACGCTGGATTGAGATGATGGGAGGCGAGATTGAGGGTACGG
>CAYLRH010000256.1:0-2346 GCA_964385905.1 uncultured Alistipes sp. | reverse complement strand
GGAACAAGTACCTATGACGGTATCTCTATCGCATGGGCTATGGTGGAGTATATCCACAACTACCAGCAGGGCAGGGCAAAGACTCTCTTTGCCACACACTACCACGAGCTGAACGAGATGGAGCAACTCTTCGAGCGCATAAAGAACTATCATGTATCAGTTCGCGAAGTCGATAATACGATTGTTTTCCTGCGTAAACTCGCCCGTGGAGGCACCGAGCACTCGTTCGGTATTCACGTAGCTCGCATGGCAGGTATGCCGCAAACGATAGTAAAACGAGCCTCGGAGATACTCTCCAACCTTGAGACCGTTTATGGCGATAATGATGTTGCAGCTGGCACACCCGTACGCCAGCGTAAGAAACGCCAGCCATCGGCAAAGCAGGTTGCCGACGTAGCGGGGCAGGGTAGTATGCAACTCTCGATTTTCCAGCTCGACGACCCCGTATTGGTGCAGGTGCGCGACCAGATAAAGGGTTTGGATATAAATTCGCTGACACCCATCGAGGCGCTCAACAAACTCAATGAGATAAAGAAGCTAACCGGATTGTAACATGGGATTTATCGAACTACTACTCATCGCCTTAGGTCTATCGATGGATGCCTTTGCAGTATCTATTGGCAAGGGGCTGTCGGTACAGCGTATCATCCCGCGTCACTCGCTGAGTGTGGGTGTGTGGTTTGGTGGTTTTCAGGCATTGATGCCATTGGTGGGATATTTCTTGGGCGTGAGCTTTGCCTCAATGGTTGAGAGTGTTGACCACTGGATTGCATTTATACTATTGGGCGTGATAGGCTTCAATATGATTCGCGAAGCGATGTCGAACGACGAGTGCGAGGCTGCACATCCCGACTTCTCGGCTCGCTCGATGTGTATGATGGCTATAGCAACAAGCATTGATGCGCTGGCAGTTGGTGTTTCGTTTGCCTTCCTGCATGTTGAGATATGGAGCGCAGCAGCAATCATTGGCATAACCACCTTCATTCTCTCCATCGTGGGGTTACGCATTGGCAATATCTTCGGCTGTCGCTACAAATCAAAGGCCGAGTTTGTTGGCGGTGCCGTATTGATGATTATGGGTGTGAAGATTTTGGCAGAACACATGCTTCCCAATTAAAGAATTAAGGCTGTCCGCAATAAGCAGGCAGCCTTAATTTTATTTACTTATCAATGACCTGATACTCTGAATCAGCATATCCACCGCCACCGAGTTAAATCCTCCCTCAGGGATAATCACATCCGCATACCGTTTCGACGGCTCCACAAACTCCTCATGCATAGGTTTCACCGTTGATAGATATTGCTCGATGACCGACTCCATGCTACGACCACGATTGCACACGTCGCGCAAAATACGGCGGGCAAGACGCACATCGGCATCTGTATCGACATACACCTTTATATCCATCAACTCGCGCAACTCCCGATTCTCGAAAATCAATATGCCGTCGATGATTACAACCTTCGAGGGGCAAACTGTAACCCTCTCCTGCGTGCGATTATGCTCTACGAATGAATAGACAGGTCGCTCTATCGGCAGATTACTCTTCAGACTTCGGATATGCTCCACCATCATATCGGTGTCGAATGCCTGAGGATGGTCATAATTAAGTTTTGTACGTTGTTCGTAGCTTAAATCGGAGTGTTCCTTATAATAGTAGTCGTGGCAAAGAGTCGAAACCTCCTCCTCACCAAAAGCCTCCTGCAACTTCTTGACAAGCGTACTCTTTCCCGATCCGCTGCCCCCGGCAACACCTATGACAGTTACTTTCATAATTTTCCTACATAAAAAAGGCCACCCCGCAGAGTAGCCTAAAGTTATAAATTATGCATCGATATTTGCGTAATGAGCATTCTTCTCGATGAACTCGCGACGAGGCGGCACGTCGTCACCCATCAACATCGAGAAGATTCTGTCAGCCTCGGCTGCATTCTCGATATTCACCTGACGCAAGATACGAGTATCAGGATTCATCGTAGTATCCCACAACTGCTGTGCGTTCATCTCACCAAGACCTTTGTATCGCTGGATGTGAACGCCCTTTGTACCCAACTCCTCGACGATAGCATCACGCTCCGCCTCAGTCCAGCAGTAACGCTCGTTGTTACCCTTCTTAACCAAGTAGAGGGGTGGGGTAGCGATATAGATATGACCATTCTCGATAAGCTCCTTCATCTTGCGGAAGAAGAATGTAAGCATCAATGTTGCAATGTGCGCACCATCGACGTCGGCATCGGTCATAATGATAATCTTATTATAACGTAACTTCTCCATATCGAGAGCCATACTATCCTCTGCTGTGCCTCGCTTAACGCCCAAAGCGATAAACATATTCTTAATCTCCT
>CAYLRH010000255.1:0-2360 GCA_964385905.1 uncultured Alistipes sp. | reverse complement strand
CGTGACCCTCGGCTTGGGAAGCCGATGCTCTACCAACTGAGCTATTACCGCATAAAAATAGACTACTCCCGCCAATTCGGTAACGATGTATGATGTTGACTCTCACGTCACGCGGAGTGGGGCACTTATTGTCACCACACCTACGAGAGCTAATCCCTCACAAATCTACGAAAAATAATGCAATCTTATCCCCGCAATCGAAAATAAATAAAAAATTACGCCTCGATTAAATCTTTTTTTGCTCTTTTGCGTCATATATTTGAAAACGCGTTTTTAAACGACAATGTTAAACCCGATAAATTATGGATGTGATAGAGAAACCCGATAACTCTCAACGCCAACGCGTGGAAGATTTCTTTGACAAGGAGTTGCAGTCGCTATATCGCTACGCCTGTTATAAGATTGGCGACAGCGACGCTGCGAGCGATGTGATACAGGAGTTGTATCTCAAGCTTCACTCCTGCCAGCTGGGCGAGATAAGCAATCTACGCTGTTACCTCTACCGCGCATTGACCAATAGCTGTACTCAACGGCTACGCAATCGCAACAAGGAGAGATATGTTGATATTGACACCATTAGCAATCTCCTCCCGACCGATATGACGCCATCGGATTTTACCGAGGAACATGCTCTTATCGAGCGACTGCTTAGCGCCCTACCCCCAGAGCAGAGCGAGGTCATACGACTGCACTTGCACGGAGGTTGCACCTTCAGCGAGGTGGCAGAGATAATGGATATTCCACTGCCTACGGCAAAGTCGCGTTATCGTTATGGCATAGAACATCTGCGCCGAGAGCTTCAAAAACAAAAACTTATTTAATCATTAAAAGAGGAAAATTATGAAAATCGAACAGCAAAATAACAATTTTCAGGAGTTAGACCAGCGCGTTGAGCAGTTGCTTACTCCTCGTTTTGCGCCCTCTGCTGAGGAGATTAAGTTGTCTAAGCCCAAGCGCCCAGCACGTCGTATATGGCTAAATGCTATGCGCATAACAGGTGTAGCAGCGGCGATAGTGTTGGGTATATTTCTTATGTTAGAGCCGACCAATAAGGTTACTGCAAAAACTAATGAAGAGGTAGTTACCGAGGCATTGGCGGCATTGCAGAATGCCGATTCTTACCGAATTTCTTTTACCGCCAAAGTATCGCCTGCTCCTACAAACGACAACGACTACTATCGTATAGACCCTAACGGCAAAGAGATAAAAGGGGTAATGACTCTCCTTAAAACTGATTCAGATGCAATTATGCGCATCGAATGGGAGAGTGACGTCACACAACTCTACGATAGCAAGCGTTACTATGAGTGGGAAGGAACAAAACAAGTCGAGGACAAAGAGACGAAAATCTACAATTTAAAAATCTTTGCATTAGCAGATTTGAATACGGTAAAAAACATTATGGGAGGAGAAATTGAGTTTAAAGAGGACTCGAATGATGGTAAGATACACGCCATTGCAGATAGCCCCGATTATGCGCGAGAGAAAGTACGTATTGAGGGAATATTCTCAAAAAATAGTGGAAAACTTGTTGGCGGAGGGCTATATCAGAAGGTCAACGATGAGTGGGTTACAATTGTCAAGCTATCAAAAGTTGACTATGGATTTCCGCTCACAATAGAAGAGATTTGTGCCATTCCAAGATAATAATAAAGAGGTGTGTAAAACGATAGAGGGTGTCTGTATGACACCCTCTATCGTTAAATTATAGTATAAAGCTACTTTGCAATCTGCTTGATTGACTCCAAGTTTTTGGGATTATCAATCTTCTTGCCCTCGGGAGTATATACATACTCGATGCGGTCGGCAAAATACTCCTCAACCTTACCGCGGACAATCTTCATCGTACTATTCACCAATCCGTTCTGCTCGGTGAAGGCCTCGCCTACGATAGCCAGCGCACCTGGCAACCAACGGTCGGGGAACTCATCGGCATACTGACCGCCTGTGCGATACTTATCCACCTCGGCACCGATAGCCTTCGCTGCTGCACGCAACGACTCCTCGTCATCCTTACCGCCCAAAATTTGACGCATAGCCTCACGGTTGGGCACAACTATAGCCGATGTGAAGGGGCTCTGGTTATTGTAGATAATAATCTGGTCGATGAGCGGCGACTTATCCACGATAGCCTCCTCCATACCCTCGGGGCTATACTTCTCGCCATCGGCAGAGATAAGCAAGCTCTTAAAGCGGCCCAAAACGTAGAGGAAACCATCCTCGCCCATATAACCCATATCGCCCGTATAAAGCCAGCCATCCTTTACGGTCTCGGCCGTAGCCGAGGGGTTCTTCCAATAGCCAGCCATCACGTTCTCGCCCTTGATAACGATTTCGCCCTTAACGCCTACGGGCATCTC
>CAYLRH010000254.1:0-2393 GCA_964385905.1 uncultured Alistipes sp. | reverse complement strand
TTATGCAAATCCATAATCGCACGATAGAAACACTTCGTTGTACTACATTGTATGAGCTCACCATTCCAAAAGAGCGATAACTGCGACCATTAATGTATCTCTATTTGGGGGACATATACACCTTATCTTTTATCCACCTCATTAAGTGCATAGGCATAAGCACCCAACGAGATAGCCGTGCTGGCGCCGATGTTGGTAATCATCACACCGATACGCTTCTGCGGGTCGTATGTCACAACCTTATCCGAGCCGTAAACCTTCAAGTCGCGTGATGCACCCTTGGCAAACTGCTCAAACTCAGCCTCATCGTTCAAATCATAGACCTTCATCTGCACACGGTCAAAGGCCTCACCCTCGATAGAGTGCATCTGCGAACGCAACTCCTTAAGAAGCGAAGGCATGATATACTTCGATGCGGCAGTGATACCACCGCCAATCACGATAACACCATCAATCAACGTAACAGCCGTAGCCATAGCGTCACCCGCGACCTCGCCCATCGTAGCGAAAGCCTTGCGGGCAGCCTCTTGATTACCCTCGCGTTTACCCTCGGCAATATCAAAAATATCCTTCGGCTGCAAAGTGGGGTCATCCACGCCTGACTCCTCCCTGTAAACACGCTTCACAGCACGTACCGCAACACCGTCCTCAACCATTACGCCGGGCATATGCTTATGACGCAGACAGAAAGTCTCGATACATGAGTTATCACCCGTATGCAACTCACCATTAGTCACAAAACCGAAACCGAAGCCCGTACCGAAGGTATAGCCGAGCAAAGTATGATAGCGTTTTGCGCTACCCAACTTCTCGAGCTTCTCGTTGATTTCGGGCAACGCACCTGCCAACGCCTCACCATAGGCATAGAGGTCTGCATCGTTATTGATATATACAGGAATACCGAACTTCTCCTCTAAGAAGGGACCTAACGCCACACCGTCACGGAACGAAGGGAAGTTAGGCAGATAGAATCCTCCCACGATACCGTTGGCATAGTCAGCCGGACCGGGGAATGCGAAGCTGATGGCCACGGGCTTATGGTCGAGTTTTGACATAACCTGCTCAAATCCATCGACTAAAGTAGCCATGCAGGCATCCAAATCATCAGCCTTCGAGGGAAGCGTAATGGGGTCAACGATAAATTTATTGGCTCTGATTGCTCCGAATACGAAGTTGGTACCTCCAGCATCGAGCGTAATAACAGTTCTGGGATCGTTTCTATACATTGTCGTATCTATTTTTTGTAAATAATTTTACCAAAGATAGTGATTTTGTGCGAAAATTCATCATAAAATATCTATATTTGTCTACTCGAAAACAAATTTATCATTAAAATATAGAAATTATGAAGAAACTTTTACTCTCACTGTGTGCTGCAGCAGCATTGGCAATGACTGCCTGCAACCAGACTACCGCCGAGGCTCCCGCAGCTAAGGGCAACAACGTAGAGACCATCTTGAAGAATCTGCACGACCCCAACTCAAAGCAGGTTCTGGTTGTTTGCCACCGTGGCGACTGGCGCAACTACCCCGAGAACTCAATCCCCGCCATTGAGTCTGTAATCAAAATGGGTGCCGATATGGTTGAGATTGACATTCAGCTCACAAAGGATAGCGTATTGGTACTCTCTCACGACCGTACTATCGATCGTTGTACAACAGGTAAGGGTAACATCAACGACCTGACCTACGAGGAGATTCAGAAATACTACCTCAAGACAGCTCACAATGTTCGCTCTTCTCTCGACCTCAAGATGCCTACTTTGGAGGAGGCTTTGGCCGTTTGTAAGGACCGCATCACTGTAAATCTCGACAAGGGCTACGACTACTATGACCTCGTATTGGAGATTACAGAGCGTTTGGGCGTTACCAATCAGGTACTTATCAAGGGTAGCAAGCCCGTAGCAGAGGTTCAGGCTAAGATGGCCGAGCACAAGAACAATCTGCTCTACATGCCCGTAATTACCCCCACAAAGGAGTCGCACAAGGCCCTCTTCAACGACTACCTCGCCGAGAAGCCTCAGTTGGCTTACGAGCTCTGCTGGGACAAGATGTGCCCCGAGGTTGAGGATGCCGTAAAGCGTGTATTGGCAAGTGGTTCTAAGGTGTGGGTTAACACATTGTGGAACTCATTGTGTGGCGGCTGGAGCGACGACGTTGCATTTGAGACTTCGGCAGCCGAGGTATATGGCAAGGTTGTAGATATGGGTACCACCATTATCCAGACCGACCGCCCCGAGATGCTTATCGAGTACCTGCGTTCACGCGGTTTGCACAACTAATAAAACATTAAGAGCTACAAAGGCTGCCGAACCACAAGGTTGGCAGCCTTTTTTATTGTGACTTGAACTGAAAAAAGTTGTCACTATACAGGGCATAAAAAGTATAGTGCAA
>CAYLRH010000253.1:0-2405 GCA_964385905.1 uncultured Alistipes sp. | reverse complement strand
CAAAAAATATGCGAGAACTACAAGTTCCCGCATATTTTTAACATTTTCCTATTACTATCGTTAGAACATATAGGCCGTACCGATATAGAAATTCAAGGGACGTAATTTATACCCTCCATACTCTTCGTCAAAATTAGTCTTATTGATACGCATCAAGCTATGCTCGAAGCCGAAGAAGAACTGCCAATTCTCCCACATCTCGACTCCCACCTTATAATTGAGTCCGAAATCGAAACGCTTATACGCATTACCAAAGAGGTCGGTTTTCACCTTTGAGTCGCCCTCCTCAATAACGCTCTTACCCAAGATACCAAGACCGAAATATGGACCAAGACCTGCAATCAGGGAGATATCATCACCCAAATGATAGCGATAACCGAGGTTTACGGGAATCTCAAGATACCCGAGATTCTGGTGGAATCCTTCCCAAGCACCACCCTTCAGGGTGTACACGAGTCTGCCATCGAGGTAGAATCCATCGGTAAGCACATCCGAGAAATCCATCTCTGCCATAACTCCCAACTGGAAACCTATATAACAATCCGAAGAGTTCTTCTCAGTAGCGTGTGCCCAAGCAAAGTTCAAACCACCCGTAGCTCCCCAACGTAAATCCTGCGCCGACACAGCAAGAGTTGCAAAAATTGCAAAAAGTGTAATAATAATTCGCTTCATAAATCAACTGATTTTAAATTTTCCAAAGACAAATATAGTTTTTTATCTCATAATCGCAAAATAATAGTCGCTTTATACCTCTTTACGACTAAAAAAATGCTTAATTATTCTTACCTTTGCGATGTAGAGCGAAGCCTACGCAGCAAAACGATAAAATATAAAAAGATATAACTATGACACGTATAATTTCACCCTCGATGCTATCGGCCGACTTCGGCAACCTCGAGCGCGACACCAAGATGATTGACCGCAGTGCTGCCGAGTGGGTACATATAGACGTTATGGATGGAGTATTTGTTCCCAACATCTCGTTCGGATTCCCCGTGATGAAGCCTATTCGCAAGGCTACATCAAAGGTTTTGGATGTACACCTGATGATTGTCGAGCCCGAAAAATATGTAAAGCGTTTTGTTGACGCAGGAGCCGACTACGTTACATTCCATTACGAGGCTACCGAAGATATTGACGGCTGCATCACAGCTATCCGCGAGGCAGGTGCAAAGGTAGGTATCTCAATCAAGCCCAAAACCCCGACAAGTGTGCTGAAAGAGATTCTTGCGAAGGTTGACTTGGTACTTGTCATGAGTGTTGAGCCAGGCTTTGGCGGGCAGTCGTTTATTGACGGCTCATTAGACAAGATTCGCGAGCTCTCTGCAATGCGTCAGGAGCAAGGCTTGGACTTTATCATCGAGGTAGATGGTGGTATCTCAGCAAAGAATGCAGGTGAGGTATTCGCCGCAGGAGCCGAGGCTTTGGTTGCTGGTAGTGCAGTATTTGGCGCCGCAGACCCCGAGGCGGAGATTGTAAAGATGTTGGAGGCATAAGGATGATTTCATTAGATAACTTAACGGTCAGCTACGGTGGCTGGACGCTCTTCGATGGCATCTCGTTTCTCATCAACGAGAAGGACCGCATAGGCCTTGTCGGCAAGAATGGTGCTGGTAAGACTACCCTACTGCGTATAATCACAGGCGAGCAGCAGCCCACCGAAGGAGCCGTCACCATAAATGGAGAGTGTACCATAGGCTATCTGCCGCAGCAGATGCGCGTAGCCGACACCACAACCCTCAAGGCAGAAACTGAGAAGGCCTTTGACGAGGTGTTGCGCCTTGAGGCGGAGATTGCCTCGCTTACAGCCGAGATAGCCGAGCGCACCGATTACGAGTCGGAGGAGTATGAGTCTTTGTTGCACCGTCTGAACGATGCGCAGGACCGCTACCACATCCTGGGAGGTGACACCCGCGAGGCCGATATTGAGAAAACATTGCTTGGTTTGGGATTTAAGCGTAGTGACTTCGGCCGTGCTACAAGCGAGTTCTCGGGAGGATGGCGTATGCGTATCGAGTTGGCGAAGTTGCTATTGCGACGACCATCTATCTTCTTATTGGACGAGCCTACAAACCATCTCGACATTGAGAGTATCCAGTGGCTGGAGGAGTACCTGCGTAACTACAACGGAGCTGTATTGCTCATCTCGCACGACCGAGCCTTTCTGGATAATGTAACCACACGCACGGTAGAGCTATCGTTGGGACATATCTACGACTATAAGGTTCCCTACTCAAAATTTGTTGAGCTTCGTGCCGAACGTCGCGCACAGCAGATGGCGGCATACGAGAATCAGCAGAGGATGATTGAGAAGACCGAGGAGTTTATCGAGAAGTTCCGCTACAAACCCACCAAGAGCAATCAGGTGCAGTCGCGCATCAAGCAGTTAGAGCGACTGGAGCGCA
>CAYLRH010000252.1:0-2409 GCA_964385905.1 uncultured Alistipes sp. | reverse complement strand
ACACAGCAGATTTTGGTTCTGTTATTCTGAGTTCGAATCTCGGTAGCTCAACCAAAAGGGGAGGGGAGAATGGATGTTCTCGCTCCCTTTTTTTTGTTTGTGTTGATAAGTGTTATAAGTGCTATAAGAGTTATAGGTGTAGTACTTAATATCTTTTTTACTATATTTGCAAAAACGATATTATTATGATTCTTCGCAAAGCAACAGAGCAGGATATTCCAACTATCGAACATATTATTAAGGCAGCCAGCGCACGACTCGGCGCAGCGGGCATAGACCAGTGGCAACGCGGTTATCCCAACCGCGGTAGCGTTGAAAAGGATGTGACCGAGGGTGTAGGTATGGTGTTGTGTGAGGGCGGTACTATTATTGCCTATGGCGCTGTGATATTCACGGGCGAGCCTGCTTATGATGACTTGACGGGTGGC
This sequence comes from uncultured Alistipes sp., assembly GCA_964385905.1. GTDB lineage: Bacteria > Bacteroidota > Bacteroidia > Bacteroidales > Rikenellaceae > Alistipes. The sequence goes on along the minus strand of CAYLRH010000252.1, from coordinate 1,981 downwards.
GAGTGGCTGACGCAGGGCGATTATGCTTGTGTGCATCGTCTTTGCGTAAATGAGATATTTGTGGGTATGGGCTTCTCAAAGCACTTTATGATGGCGGCCGAGGCTATGGCTTCCGAGCGAGTAAAGAGCATACGCATTGATACTCACCCCGACAATAAAATCATGCAGGGCCTTATTCAGCGACTCGGCTATACATATTGTGGTGACGTGGTGATTGAGAGTCGTCGCTTGGCTTACGAGAAAATACTATAAATAATTTATAAAGACAATATATTCCCCCTCGGCATGAATCGTAAATTCGTTGCCGATGCAGCGATTCAGAGTCCCTTGCCACCATGCGGTAAAGTCGTAGATGGGGTACTCCAAGCCTGTGCTACTCAGGCCTTTTGCCGAGATGTTGAAAATAGATACTTTCTGCTGTGGAGAACACTCGAAACTGCACTCTCCGTTGCAGGGGATAAAAACTCCGTAGTCGGTATAACTGCGCACGTCAACACCCATACGCATATACTCCACAAGCAGAGCTATGTTGCCGATGGTGTGGTCCTCACACTTGCCCGTAGCTCCAACGATGGCGATATTTTTAATACCCTTCTTCAATAGGTACTGTACCGCTTTTGTCTGGTCGTTTGTCTCCTGGTCGGGGTTATGGTGTATGATGTCGGCATAGCGTACGCGGTTCTCCTCGCTGAGTGAATCCCCATCGCCAATAATTGCATTGGGCGTGTGACCTAATTCTATGTAGCGGTCAGCTCCTCCGTCACAACAAACCATATAGGGTGCTTGATGGAGAATTTGCAATGGCGTGTCGGCAGTAGGGTACTCTCCGTTGGCCAAGATTACGGCTTCTATATTATTTTTCATTCTCTGCGGTCATTAATTGTTTCCACTTGCGGTAACCGAATATCACGACAATGGCGTATAGGGCGTATAGCGCAGCTGTGAAGTAGAGGTCTTTGTAAATGTATAGCGCTACACTGACAATATCAACAACAAACCACACCCACCACTGTTCGATATATTTTCGTGCCAACATCCACATGCCGACAACGCTCAGGGCAGTTGTAAAGGCATCGCTCCACGGTACGGTGCTGTCGGTAAAGTGTATCAGAATCCATGCTATTGCGAGTTGCAGTATGGCATACACTCCCAAAATCTTTAACCACATCCTTGCTGGTGTTCGGGTTATGGGTAGCACCTGATTATCTACCGTATCGTTTTGCCCAAATAGCTTGAAGCCATATTTCCACGCAGCCCAGCCGTAAAGGGCGATAAGAAGATAATAGATGTTGATACCGAAGTCGGCATAGAGCCCCGCATCATAGTAAACAAATAGGTATATGGCCGGCATGATTATGCTGGCTATCCATAGGTAGATACTTGCCCGATACTCCAGCCATAAATAAACGACTCCTACGATGGTGCCCAATATCTCTATTATCTGCATGTGTGGCCTGAATTGATAAAAAAGTAAAAATTGAGTTCTTGCCAGAAGCTCGAAACAAAGATAATTAGAAAAATATTATTATCTTCGCCTATGGAAAATATTTTAACCTAAATAGTATGAAGAAATTGTTTATTTGCGCAGCTCTGCTTGTTGCGGGTGCGCTCACTGCTTCGGCACAGACAAAGGGTGGCGGCATAAGTGCGGAGATGCTGTCACGTATCAGTAAGAGTTACACAGGCTCGGCAGAGCAGAAGGCTGTGAAGAATGCTCTTGCGTCAACATCTATCGCAACGTTGGCTATCAACTCGGAGAATCTGTCGATGATTGACACTCACTTCTCACATCGTGTCAAGACGCAGGGTATCACCGACCAGAAATCATCGGGTCGCTGCTGGCTCTTTACCGGTTTGAATGTTTTGCGTGCCAAGATGATTGACAAGTATGACCTTCCCGGTTTTGAGTTTTCGCAGAACTACAACTCGTTCTATGACCTTTTGGAGAAGTCTAACCTCTTCTTGCAGGCTATTATCGATA
>CAYLRH010000251.1:0-2412 GCA_964385905.1 uncultured Alistipes sp. | reverse complement strand
TCGAGAACTACGACCTTATGGCCGATGGTCAGATCGTTGAGGTTATGTTCCACACCGAGAAGGAGGCTGTTATTTCAGCTGAGCTTCCTCCCGTTCTCGATATGGAGGTAACTTACACCGAGCCCGGTATCAAGGGTGATACAGCTTCTACAAACTCATTGAAGCCCGCAACAGTTAACACAGGTGCAACAGTTCGTGTTCCCTTGTTCGTTAACACTGGCGACAAGATTCGCGTTGACAGCCGTACACGCGAGTACAAGGAGCGTATCCGCTAATTGAGATACTCACTACAAGGGTAGGGTTGCAGATTATCTGTAACCCTACTTTTTTTATATTCAGAATGCCGAATATGGCATTATCCCGATTTTTGGGGAGTAAAAAGGGTTGGTATCTCACATATTGTGGCGAAATACATAGTGTAGGCAATGGTTTTTTGTCTATTATTCGTATATTTGTCGCGCAAATGGAGAAGATGGTAAAATATATACGCAGATATGATTGGCGTGCGTTTGTACTGCTGTGGCTCTTTGTATGCTACGTGGGCAGTATATCTCTGTTTACACACTGCCATACCATCGATGGAAATACCATCTACCACTCGCACTTCTACAACGGCACGGCCGATAGTCATAGCCACTCCTTGCAGCAGTGTAAGGTCATAAACTCACTGTCGATTTACATTGCCCTTGCAGCAGCGTCGGCAGCCTTGATTGCGGCACCAATCTGGAAGGTGGCAATGGTGGTGTGCGACACCATTCAAAGCATAACTCATCAAGCACAGCAACTTCGTCTGTTGCGTGCCCCGCCTGTCTTTATCTAATTTTTGGTTGCGAGATAACTCTATCTCTACATTTGGTGTGTTCTACTGCGAGTGAACGCACCAAGCATGGATGTATTTATACCTAATAGAAATAAGATGAAGACACGATTTTTACTATTTATAACTGTCTTATTTTCAATTTGTTTTTCAGCTGATGTATTTGCGCAGCGCATAAAATCGAGCGATGCGAATATTCACGGACACGTTATTGATTCGCGCACTCGCGCGCATATCCCTTTTGTAACTATCTCCGTAAAGGGTACAACCATAGGTACGGTAGCCGATGCTACGGGACACTTTTTTTTGAAAAATCTGCCTGTTGGCGAGCATACTATCATAGCCGAGGCGGTCGGCCTTAAGAGTGTAGAGCAGGTGGTTAAGATGGAGCCCCGCAAGACCGTTGAGGTGAATTTTGTTATGGAGGAGCAGACCATGGCCATGGACGAGGTGGTCGTGTCAGCTACCCGAAACGAAACCAACAAGAAGAGTACGGCAACCATCGTAAATGTAGCCTCGGCAAAGCTCTTCGAGAACACCGCTTCGTCGAATCTGGCGGAGTCGATGAAGTTCCAGCCGGGTTTGCGTGTGGAGAATACGTGTGGTAACTGTGGCGCTGTGCAGCTTAGAATTAACGGCTTGGACGGACAGTACTCGCATATTTTGCTCGATTCGAATCCTATTTTCAGCTCGCTTGCGGGTGTTTATGGTCTGGAGCAGTTGCCTGTGGCGATGATTGAGCGTGTGGAGGTGATTCGTGGAGGTGGCTCGGCTCTCTTCGGCTCGAACGCTATCGGAGGTGTCGTGAATATCATCACCAAGGAGCCGTTGCGTAACTCGCTCTCGCTGGCTCATACATCGAATATCATGGAGAGTGGCGATGCGGAGTTTAACACCTCGCTCAATGGCTCGTTCGTGTCGGATGACCGCCGCGCGGGAGTATATCTGTTCGGTATGGTTAAGGACCGCGACGCATACGACCGTAATGGTGACGGATTTACCGACATCACACGTATGCAGTCCGAGACCATCGGCTTCCGCGGATATTACAAGACATCGGCACAGTCGAAACTGACGGCCGAGTATCACCATATCAAGGAGCATCGTCGTGGTGGCGATAACATCGACCTTCCTCCCCATATGGCCGAAATTGCAGAGCAGGTGGACCATAAGATTGACGGTGGTAGCCTGCGTTGGAGCTACTTCTCGCCCAATTCACGCCATCTGTTCGATATTCACACTTCGGCTCAGGCAATCTCACGCGACAGCTACTACGGTACGGGTAAGGACCCCAACGCCTATGGTGAGACAAAGGATATTACCTTCGTAGCAGGTGCGCAGTATAGCTATCTCTTCGAAAAGTGTCTTTTTATGCCTGCGCAGTTTACCGCAGGATTTGAGTATACGTACAATGACCTCGATGACCACTCGATAGGCTTCGACCGCTCAATCAAGCAGACGGTGCAGACTGCGGGTATATTCTTGCAGAACGAGTGGCGTAGCGAGAAGATTAATTTTGTCATTGGCGGTCGTCTGGACAAGCACAACATGATGGATAACATAATCTTCTCACCCCGTGCCAATCTGCGATACAG
>CAYLRH010000250.1:0-2426 GCA_964385905.1 uncultured Alistipes sp. | reverse complement strand
AATTGTCGGACTTATGAAAAATATTTCTGAATTTGGACTCTGGGGGCTTAATGTTTGCAGAGTCCAAATTTTGATTTATGGGGAGTCGCATCTGGTCAGATGTGGATGCGGAGTATGAGAATAATTTATGTTAGATAATTATATGAGCGAGTTTGAAAAATATGCCCGCGGATATTGCGGCATAAGCAGCCTTAAGTTGCATAATTTTAACTCGATACAGTCGGGTTACGTGTCGCCTACCATTATCGAGGAGCGTCAGCTTAATGTGGCAACGATGGATGTGTTCTCACGTCTGATGATGGATCGTATCATCTTCTTGGGCGCACCCATCTACGATGATGCTGCAAATATCATTCAGGCGCAGCTGCTCTTTCTGGAGTCGGTTGACCCCTCGAAGGATATTCAGATTTATATCAACTCACCTGGTGGCTCTGTGTCGGCGGGTTTGGGTATCTATGATACCATGCAGCTCATCTCAAGCGATGTCGCTACAATTTGTACAGGTCTTGCAGCGTCGATGGGCGCTGTGCTGCTCACGGCAGGTGCCGATGGCAAGCGCTCGGCTTTGCCCCATTCGCGTGTGATGATTCATCAGCCGCTGGGTGGTGCGCAGGGACAGGCGTCGGATATCGAGATTACGGCACGCGAGATTATCAAGACCAAGCATGAGTTGTATGACATTTTGTCGAAGCACTCTGGCGTGGATATTGATAAAATCGAGCATGATGCCGACCGCGACTATTGGATGACATCGTATGAGGCTCGTGATTATGGTCTTATCGACATGGTGTTGGATAAGCGTTCAAAATAGTAGAATATATGGCACAAAAATATAAGGGAGCAGGCCATAGCGCTGAGGATTGTTGTTCATTTTGCGGAGCTAAACGCAGCGATGTTGCTCTGATGTTTCAGGGCACGGGAGGTGTGAATATCTGTAATAACTGTGTTGAGCGCGGTTATCAGATGCTCGTGGAGAGCGAACTCATCGAGTCGCGAGGCAAGAAGGGCAAGGCCAAGTTCAAGATGGAGGAGCTGATGAAGCCCGCCGAGATTAAGGCTGTGTTGGATCAGTATGTCATTGGTCAGGACGATGCCAAGCGATATATGTCGGTAGCGGTTTATAACCACTATAAGCGTATCATGAGCAGATCAAAGGGCGTGGCAACGGATGATGTCGAGATTGACAAGTCAAATATCGTGCTGGTAGGCCCTACGGGTACGGGAAAGACCCTGATGGCTCGCACCATTGCGCGCGTTCTGAATGTACCATTCACCATCGTTGACGCAACGGTCTTGACCGAGGCTGGTTACGTGGGCGAGGACGTGGAGAGTATCCTCTCGCGTCTGTTGCAGGTTGCAGATTATGATGTTGATGCGGCTGAGCGCGGCATCGTATTCATCGACGAGGTGGATAAAATTGCCCGCAAGAGCGATAACCCTAGCATCACTCGTGACGTGTCGGGCGAGGGCGTACAGCAGGCTTTGCTGAAGATTCTGGAGGGTACTACCGTAAATGTTCCCCCGCAGGGAGGCCGTAAGCACCCCGATCAGAAGTTTATTCAGGTGAATACGAAGGATATTTTGTTCATTTGTGGCGGTGCTTTTGATGGTATCGAGAAGAAGATTGCCCAGCGTTTGAATACCCGCGCCATTGGTTATGGTGTGCAGAGTGCATCGCAAATCGACCGCGACAACCTGATGAAGTATATCATGCCGCAGGATTTGAAATCTTTCGGTCTGATTCCTGAGTTGGTGGGCCGTCTGCCGGTTTTGACCTATATGCAGCCTCTTTCGCGTGAGGCTTTGCGCTCGATTCTCACCGAGCCGAAGAATGCTATCGTCAAGCAGTATGAGCGTCTGTTCTCGATGGATGGCGTTGAGTTGCAGTTCGATAATGATGTGCTGGACTACATCGTGGCTAAGGCCGACGAGTATAAACTCGGAGCGCGTGGTCTGCGTTCGATATGCGAGGCAATCATCATTGATGCCATGTACGACATCCCTTCTTCGGGTCAAACACACTTTACCGTCACTCTCGATTATGCAAAAAAGAAGATCGAAGGGGCAAATTTTTTGGAGTTAAAACAAGTAAGTTAAGATAATTATATTATCTTTGTGAATTAGGAATAGAATACTAAAAGATATGTTCGCTAACTCTAAACTCAACAAGGCTGCCGATAACATTCGTATTTTGGCTGCCGCTATGGTAGAAAAAGCTAAGTCGGGCCACCCAGGCGGTGCTATGGGCGGTGCTGATTTCATTAATTTGCTGTACTCGGAGTTCATCAAGTTCGATCCCGAGAATCCGGCCTATCCTTTCCGTGACCGTTTCTTCCTCGATCCGGGTCATATGTCGCCGATGCTCTATTCGGTGCTTATGCTGTCGGGATACTACACGATGGAGGATTTGAAGAGCTTCCGTCAGT
>CAYLRH010000249.1:0-2432 GCA_964385905.1 uncultured Alistipes sp. | reverse complement strand
ACGGTCGATATGTCGCTTCTGTCGGGTGGTATGTACGTTGCGATGGTTACAACCGTTGGTGGTCTTATCGTAGGTATCCCCGCATATTTCGGCTACAACTATTTGGTGGCTCGTATTGAGAAGTTGGTGTTCCAGATGGAGGCTAACTCAATCGCGTTTATGGATATTTTGAATCAACCTGTTAAATAGTTTCTGTTATGGCAATTAAAAGAGGTTCAAAGGTGGATAGCTCATTCTCGCCCTCGTCGATGAATGACTTGATGTTCCTTTTGCTCGTTTTTATGATTATCGCCACAACGCTCATCAACCCCAATGCCGTGAAGCTGATGTTGCCTAAGAGTGCCAACCAGCTCAAGGATAAGGCCATTACCACCGTGTCGATTCAGGATGCAGGTGGCGGTCAGTATCGTTACTACGTGGAGTTGGAGAACGTGGGCTCGCGTCAAGGTATTGAGCGCGCTCTGAAGGTGCGTCTGGCGGGTCAGGAGGAGCCTACCATCTCGCTGCATGCCGACAAGACTGTAGAGTGGGATGAGATTGTGCAGGTGATGAATATCGCAAAGGACAACGGCTATAAACTTATTGCGGCAACGCAACCTTAAGAGTTATGAAAAAGTGTAGAATTACCGTTATGCGCAAGGTGTTCCATGCGGATTTGGCAGCTCAATATGAGAATCCTATTGAGCACGCATGCGACATGACGGAGGGTGCTGTGTTTGTGGCTAATGGCTGGCAGAAACCCGAAGGATTGTGCGATAGCGCCTGGGAGAGTATGTCGCCCTTTATTATGGCATTGGCGCATGGCGGTAGTAATTTCTACGACGGATGGATGAAGAATCCCAAGTCGGCTATGATTTCGTGTAATGACGGATTCCGTCCAGTGAGCTTCTTGATTGAGGCTATGGATGAAGAGGCCGATTGAGATAAGCTAAATGAGAGCTTTTGCAGATTTGATAATCTGAATATTTAAGACTATGAACTATTACGACGAAAAAGACGACAGACCCAAACTGTATGGAGGCGTTGCTGCTGTGGCATACGTCGTCATCGTCGCAGCCATGATGCTCCTTACATATATCCCCATCACCGTGGTTAAGATTCCTGAGATGATGGTTATTGAGTTTGAGGAGGTCGAACGCGAGAAACCTAAGCCTGTTGTGACTACGCAGGCTCCGCGACATGAGCGACTGTCGTCAACGACGCAGAACTCGCAGCAGGTGAGCGGTACTGATGAGAAGACGCAGACGGTCAATCGTCGCGCTATATTCCATAGTAATAAGGGTGGTGTCGATGAGAGTGAGGATTTGGGTAACCCCTATGCACGCGAGGGCGAGGAGAATCTCGCCAGTGGCGATGGTGGAGGCTTGAATCCCGTCGGTAATGACCAGCTGGATGAGGGCCTGCGTGGACGCGGATTGGTGGGTAACCTGCCTGTGCCGTCATACCCGGGCAATGCGAGTGGCAAGATTGTTATTCGTGTAGCCGTGGACCAGCATGGACGTGTGACAAGCGCAGCTTATGAGCCTAAGGGCTCCACCTCGTCGGATGCAGCACTTGTGGCTGCTGCTATCGAGGCGGCCAAGCGTGCCCGCTTTACCGAGAGCCGTAGTTTTGTGCAGGGTGGTACGATTACCTATAACTTCAAACTGAATTAAGAGATGCGTAGATTTATCTTTTGTATGTTGTTTGTATTGGGGGCGATGGGCGCATGGGCGCAGTCGTCGCGTCCCATTATGGTCTTCGACCGCGTGACGCATAACTTTGGTGACGTGCCCCGTAAGGGTGGCGACTTGGTCAAGGAGTTCCGTTTTGTCAATAAGGGTGATGCTCCACTGGTCATCAAGAAGATTACGAAGTCTTGCTCGTGTATGTCGGTGGTATATTCACGTAAGCCCGTGATGCCCGGTCAGGCAGCGGTGATAAAGATTAAGTATGAGCCACATAAAGTGGAGCCGGGAATTTTCCACAAGGCTGTGCAGATATATTCGAATGAATCTACCGAGGTAAGGTTGATAACCATTCAGGGAAACTCCATTGATAATAAGAAGTAAAATAAAACCCTCGCTTTTGGCGAGGGTTTTATTTTTGTGTTGTTATTTATTACTTTGTGGCGCTCTCCAGACGCTTCATCATGACGAACATGAACAACGCTGAAAGCAAGCACAATGCGATAAATACTGACCATACAACAGTAAGGTTAAGACCACCCCAGAGGAAGCCACCTACTGCTACGAGCATGTTACCCAATGCAGTTGCCACAAACCAGCAACCCATCATCATACCCTTGTACTTGGGAGGAGCAACCTTCGATACGAATGAGATACCCATCGGTGAGAGCAACAACTCTGCGAAGGTCAACACGAGGTAAGTTGAAATCAACCAGTTAGCCGATACGAATGTACCTGCCTCGCCAGCTGCAGCCTGCTCGTTGG
>CAYLRH010000248.1:0-2459 GCA_964385905.1 uncultured Alistipes sp. | reverse complement strand
GCCCTGTGCTGCGATAGAGTGCGCACGACGCGGAGAGTCCTGAATGCAGAATACCTTTACATTGTAACCCATCTCACCGAGTGAAGCAGCAGCAGATGCACCGCCCAAACCGGTACCTACGATGATGATGTCGAGCTTACGCTTGTTTGCGGGGCTTACGACCTTGATTGCTGCTTTGTGGTTGCTCCACTTTTCGGCCAACGCACCAGCAGGAATTTTAGAATCTAACTTTAGAGCCATATTGTTGTCTATTTTTAATTGTTCAAAACTAAAAGTTGATTAGTGGCCTGCGCAGCAAGCATCGGTGCAAACCTCAGCACAACCGCCGCAAAGGCTGCATACGAAGAATGCAACAACAACTGCCATAAAGCCCAATACAATCAAGGTAGAAACTACCTTAGAGATGCACTTCAAGCGGGGATACCATGTGTCGTTAGCCCAACCTACGGTCTGGAACATAGACCATACGCCGTGGTTGAGGTGCAACCACAATGCTACCAACCATACGATGTAGAGCACAACGTTGTACCACTTAGAGAATGTGTAAGCGATAAGAGCAGCACCATCGGTAGCGTGTACGAATGTACCATCTACCATTGAGCCCTCTGCGCCCATCAATTCAACGAACATCATCTTGCTCCAGAAGTGAGCCAAGTGAAGGAAAAGACCCAACACTACGATAACACCCAACAGAAGCATGTTCTTTGAAGCCCACTCTACGCCCGGCTCATTAACCGTAACGGCATAGCGCTGAGTACCACGAGCGCGGTAGTTGTTGATTGTAAGAATCAACGCATAAACAAAGTGCAGCACAACCAGAGCGCCCAAACCTACGGTAGCAACTACTGCATACCAGTTAGCACCCAAGAATGCGCAAACCATGTTGTAAGCCTCGGCGCTAACAAGCGCTACAAGGTTCATTGACATGTGGAAAAGAAGGAAGAGAACGAGGCAACAACCCGTTACACTCATCACCAACTTCTTACCGAGAGATGAATTGCATAAAAAACAGCTCATAATAAAAAGATTTTGTTTATTTTTGTTTGTGAAATTGTTTTTCGACCAATATTTCTGCAAAGATAATAATTGTTCGCAGAATAACAATACCTAAAGGTATCTATTTTGCAGTTTAAACGCTATAAAATTATGCCAAAACAGAAGAAAGAGATACGTCGGGTGGTCAAAAGTGCTGTTTTAGCTCTTACGACCGAGCAGCGACAGCAGGCATCGCAGAGTGCGTGTGAGGGAATAAGGGCTATTCTCGCGGAGCGAAATCCGAGCTGTGTGGCGCTATTTTCCCCGTTGGCCGATGAGGTTGACATCACCCCGTTGATGGCCGAACTCGGCTGTCGTGTGGTGCTGCCTCGCGTGGGTGATAAAGCCGATGGCACGCCCGAAATGGAGTTTTTCGACTACTCTTCGCAGACTTTGGCCCAAGGGGCGTATGGTATTGCCGAGCCGCAGGGTGGCGAGGTGTGCCGTGTGGAGGAGATTGACATGATAGTTGTTCCGGGTGTGGCCTTCACCGCGGACGGTTACCGCTTGGGACGCGGCAAGGGGTATTACGACCGCTATCTCTCGCGTGATGGCTTTCGTGCATTTTGTGTAGGTGTCTGCCATGCCTGTCAGCTGGTGGAGTCGTTACCCGCCGAGCCGCATGATAAAAGAGTGGATGTGGTTGTTGTGGCAAAATAAAAAATATGTAAATTTGCGATATGAGCAACCGCGAAGATATACTCCGAGAGCAGGTGGCGGCATTGCCGTTAGACCCTGGCGTGTACCAGTTTCTGGACCGTGACGGGAAGATTATCTATGTGGGTAAGGCCAAGTCGTTGCGCAAGCGCGTAAGCTCATATTTCGTTAAGAATAAAGACCATTCGCCCAAGGTGCGGGTGCTGGTGAAGCAGATTTGTGCCATTCAGCATATCGTTGTAAATAGCGAGCACGATGCTCTGTTGCTGGAGAACTCGCTTATCAAAACCCATCAGCCGCGATATAACATTCTGCTCAAAGACGATAAGACCTATCCGTGGATTGTCCTGCGTCGCGAAAATTTTCCGCGTGTGGAGTCTACCCGCCAGTTGCGTCACGATGGCTCGCAGTATTTCGGACCCTATGGTTCGGTGTCGATGCAGCGCTCAATATTGGAGTTTATCCGTGAGGTTATTCCGCTGAGAACGTGTAAATTAAACCTCTCGCCGCAATCCATCGCGCGAGGGAAATATGGCGTCTGTCTGCAATATCATTTGGGTAACTGCAAAGCCCCTTGCGTGGGTGCGCAGAATGAGGCCGAGTATAGCTACCTGACCGATATGGTCAAAGATATTTTGAAGGGCGACCTGCGCCCTGTACGCCAATACCTTGAGCAGAATATGATGACCGCCGCAGCCGAGTTGCGCTTCGAGGCGGCACAGCGTTTCAAGCAGCGCCTTGCTGCGTTAGAGAATTACCAGAGTAAG
>CAYLRH010000247.1:0-2479 GCA_964385905.1 uncultured Alistipes sp. | reverse complement strand
CCAATACAACCTTCACCGAGTTCAACCAGACACCGCTCTTGGGCAACTGCTTCAACCACGACGGGAATAGTGCAAAGAGTGTAAACGGCAAGGCGAAGACCACCGAGAAGGCGAACATGGTGATGATGGGAGTCCACACCTCACCCGATGTTGACTGAATCAAAGCCGAGCCGATGATAGGTCCTGTACATGAGAATGACACCAATACCAAAGTCAACGCCATGAAGAAAATACCTACAAGACCACCCTTATCGGCCTTGGCGTCGCTGTTGTTTACCAGCTTCTCAGGCAATACAATCTCAAACGCGCCGAAGAACGATGCGGCGAAGACCATAAATACCACAAAGAAGAGGATATTGGGCAACCAGTGTGTTGACAACCAGTTAAATATATCAGCCGTAACGGCATCGCCACCAATAAGCCACGTAAGGAAGATAATGATTCCGATAGGTACGGTGTACAACACAACGATGAACAAACCATACATCAATGCGCGGAAGCGACCCTTCGACACGCTACCAGAGCCCTTTAGGAAGAACGACACGGTCATAGGAATCATCGGGAATACGCAAGGTGTAAGCAGAGCGATAAGCGCCCAACCCATTGCGCTAAGGATAAAGCCCCAAATAGAGCCACCCGAAGTTGCCGCAACGGCATCCACAGTAGCCTCGGCAGGATTACCAACCTTGATAGAAAACTCCTTGTCACCCGTAACGCAATTCTCGTCGTTACAAGCCATCCAGTCGCCCAAAACCTGCACTGTAGCGCCCGATGTCTTCACAATCTGCGAGAAGACAACCTCACCCTCGTAGTGGCCAATCTCCATGCCGAAGATTTCATTCATCTCACGTGTTGACTCCTTGCTGGCCTTCACCCCATCAACCAACTCATATCCCTCGATAGGGTCGAAGGTAAACGATGTAGCCACAGGGCCGCCCTCATAGGGACCGAGGTCATACATATGCCAACCATCAGCCACTGACGCCTTGAAGTCAATGCGATACTCGCCATTGCCTACCGCCTCAACCGATGTGCTCCACGATACGGGGTCAAGCAACTGGGGCTGTGCCACTGCCGACATCGAGGTCAGCACAACAGCCAATGTCAGAAAAATATTCTTCAATGATTTCATATTTTTGGTTTTAATTATTCCATACTTGCGCTGCCTATCGGCCAAAATCCATATGCGCAGGGCGCAAAAGTAGAAAAAAAAACAGACTCCTGCAAATAAGGACCTGTTTTATAGCACTTTTTGTTACTCAATCTCAAATATTCGCTGCTCGCCTTCGCCTGCGGTGATACGCACCACCATAGCATCGTCGGGGATGAGCGGCTCAATCTTTTCAGGCCACTCCACCAGACACAAATCACCCGAATAGAAGTACTCCTCATAACCCAAATCAAACACCTCCTCAATACGGTCGATACGATAAAAATCGAAATGATAGATGCGACACTCGCTACCCTTGTACTGATTCACCAAAGCAAACGTAGGGCTTGTCACCGTATCCTCGGCACCCAAGCGGGCTGCGATGCGGCTCACAAGCGTAGTCTTGCCAGCGCCCATACCACCTCGCAACAACACGACACGACGGCCATCGAGTGCCTCAATCACCTCATCGGCAACGCTTGACAACTCCGACAACGACTCTATCTCTATTCTCTTCATAATCAATTGTTTTTGGGTTTTAAAACAATATACGGCACAATCATCTCCTCCATCGAGATACCGCCGTGCTGGAACGTATTTCGGTAATAACGGATAAACTTATTCGCGTCGTTGTTATATACCAGGAAATCCGAATTGTATGCAAAGATATAGCTTGACGAGAGGTTTATTCTCGGCAGCTGAATATCCTCCGGGCGTGTCACCTCATACACCTCGCGGGCATTGTATTGCAGGTTGCGACCCGTCTTGTATCGCAAGTTGGGCGATGTCTCTCTATCGCCCGTAACCTTCACAGGGTTATCCACACGGATTGTTCCATGGTCCGACGTGATGATTACCGTATGTCCCTGCTCCGAGAGTAGCTTCAGCAGCACAAACAAATCCGAATGTTCAAACCACGAGCGGGTAAGCGAACGGAACGAAGCCTCGTCCTCGGTCAACTCGCGGATAATATCGGTTTCGGTACGTGCGTGCGAGAGAATATCCAGAAAATTATATACAATAACCGAAAAATCAGCATCATACACGCGACGAATATTATCTATCAACTTTCTGCCCGCCTCAGGACGCACCAGCTTATCGAAGGTCCACTTATAATCCTTGCCAGCCATCTTCAACTGGCGGCTCAAGAACTCATCCTCATACTGATTCTTACCACCCTCCTCGTTGTCGTTAAGCCACTTATCGGGCATCATGCGGTCGATAGCCAACGGCATCAAGCCTGCGAAGATAGAATTGCGGGCATACTGCGTAGCCGTAGGCAGGATAGCGCAATAGAAGTCGTCAACATCCACATCGTAATAACCCCTC
>CAYLRH010000246.1:0-2479 GCA_964385905.1 uncultured Alistipes sp. | reverse complement strand
GTGAATTATGTTTAATGAATTATAAATCAGCTTTTTATGAACTTATTGCTTATTTCAAACTCGACAAATGCAGGCGAACAATATCTGCAATACCCTATAAAAAATATCGCATCTTTCCTCGAAGGGGTTACCGAAGTGGTTTTTGTGCCCTATGCGGCTGTGACATTCTCGTATGCTGCCTATGAGGCTAAGGTACAGGCTCGTTTCGACGAGATAGGTATTAAGGTTCGTTCTGTTCATCGAGCTAAAGACCCTCGTAAAATGATTCGTGAGGCGCAAGCCATATGTGTTGGCGGAGGTAATACATTTGCTCTAACCAAAAAGATGCAGGAGCAGGGTTTGATGAAGGCTATTCTCAAAAAGATTAAGGAGGGTACGCCTTATGTCGGCTGGTCGGCTGGTAGCAATGTTACTTGTCCTACGATTTGCACTACCAATGATATGCCTATCGTGCAGCCTGAGTCGTTCAAGGCTATCGGGGCAGTTAAGTTCCAGATAAATCCCCACTACCTCGATGCTAACCCCGAAGGACATGCAGGTGAGACTCGTGAGCAGCGTATTCAGGAGTATATCGAGGCTAATCCACGTCGTTGGGTTGTTGGTCTGAGAGAGGGTTGTATGTTGCATCTGCATGATGGTAAGATGGAACTTATCGGTCAGCGCCCGATGCGTATCTTCAAGAAGGGTGTTGAGGCATACGAGGTGAATGCAGGTGACGATTTGTCATTCTTGCTGTAATTGTGTTTTAGGGTAATTCGCCGCGTGAGGCGAATTGCCTTTTTTAATTTATTGTCATGATAACCAAATCCCAGATAGGTCGCCGAGGGGAGGATATAGCTGTTGGATATTTGCGAAAAAACGGCTTTATGATTTGTGCTACCAATTGGCGGCAGGGGCGTTATGAGATTGATGTTGTCGCTCAGAAAATGGGAGTGTTGCATTTCGTGGAGGTTAAAACACGTAGTGCCACATCGCTATCTTCGCCTGAGCAGGCGCTGACGCAGTCGAAAGTTAATGCTATGCATCGAGCTGCATCGGCTTATCTTGCACAGCATAGGGTGATGGGTGAGATTGAGTTTGACCTACTGGCGGTAGATATTTTTCCCGACGACTCGTATGATGTACGCATGGTGCGAAATGTGGCAGAATATGGGTGGTAGGTTGTCTAATTGAATAAAATAATATACTTTTGTTGCTCGAAAATCAAGACGGTTATGCTATTATATAATATTTGTATGGCTCTTTATGCGGGGCTGCTGACCATTGTTGCGCTGTGGAATGAGAAGGCTAAGCAATGGGTTGCAGGTCGCAAGAATATATTCAAGCGTATGTCTGACGCTATTTCACCCTCCGATAGGGTAGTGTGGATGCATGTGGCGTCGTTGGGAGAGTTCGAGCAGGGGCGTCCCATCATTGAGGAGATTCGCCGTTTACACCCCGAATATAAGATTCTGCTCACATTTTTCTCGCCTTCGGGCTATGAGATTAGAAAGAACTACGATGGAGCAGATTTCATATTTTATCTGCCGGCAGATACTCCCTTAAATGTCAAACGTTTTATGGATATTGCACACCCTGAGATGGCAATATTCGTGAAATATGAATTCTGGCTTAACTACTTGACTCAGCTGAAGAAACGTGGCGTCAAGTCGTATCTTGTGTCGGCAATTTTCCGTAGAGATTCAGTATTCTTCCGCAGCTACGGCTCTATGTGGCGAGAGGCTTTGGACGCTTTCGACCAGATGTTTGTGCAGAACGAGGAGTCGCGCGAGTTGTTGCATGGTATTGGTTACGATAATGTGATTATCGCAGGTGATACACGTTTTGACCGCGTGGCAGCTATCGCTAAAGCAGCAAAGCCTGTTGAGATGGTTGCTAAATTTAAGGGCGCTTCCCGTCTGTTTGTGGCGGGCTCTACGTGGGGCCCCGATGAGGATATATTGTTGCCGTTGATTAATGAAAATCCTACGATAAAATTTGTCGTAGCTCCGCATGAAATGGATGAGGCGCGAATCAATAAGATATTATCTACAACAAAGTGTGGAGCCAAGCGATATACGCAATGTGATGCCGATACGGATTTCTCAGCTACGCAGGTGCTCGTGTTGGATACTATCGGAATTTTGTCGTCGGTTTACGGGTATGCCTCATGGTCTTATATAGGCGGCGGATTTGGTGTGGGAATTCACAATACGTTGGAAGCTGCGACATTCGGATTGCCGATTGCTTTTGGTCCTAAGTATGAGAAGTTTAAGGAGGCCCGCGATATGGTTGCATTGGGTGCCGCCACAAAGGTTGAGAACGCAGAGAAACTGAGCCATTGGTTTGCGCCTCTGCGAGATGATGCGACGCACCTGTCTCACACAAGCGCCATCGCAAAAGATTACACCTCCAAAAATCAAGGTGCCACAGCTCTCTTTATGAAGATTGCATTTGGTGATTAGGCAACAATCCCGCAAGTGAATATCAAACGAGGATG
>CAYLRH010000245.1:0-2483 GCA_964385905.1 uncultured Alistipes sp. | reverse complement strand
TGGTGCAGGATTTGCTTCGCCCCGAACACCAGTAGAAACTATCTAACAATGCTCTTTTGGCATCTGACATGTCCTCGAATCCTCATTTGCCCCCATCAAATTGCGGTTTTTCGAGCTTCGCAAGCCTAAAATCAGTCGTTGTTATACAATTTTAAACATAGAAAAAAGGTGTCCAATTCGGACACCTTTTTTTATTTTCTTTCGTAGAATCTTACGTAATCAACCTCCATCTTGACGGGGAGCTGTTTGGCCTCAATAGGGCCTATCCAATGACCTCCTAATTGTGCCGACAACAGCATATAATATTCATAGTCATCGAAGGGGTATTGACCTTCGGGCTCAGGCTCAAGGCGAGGGTATGAGAATGTACGTCGGTAGTTGATGTAATATATTATTTCCGAGGGCGTTATCTCTACCGAATAGACATTGAAATGGGTTACATCAGTGGGCTCCTTATGGTCGTGCTGAGTCTTGGGTTTTCGTAGTCCCTCAATATGGCCAGAGTGGACAGTTTGGTAGATATAGTCGTCGAAATTCAGATGCTCCATAATATCAATCTCACCTGCTTCGGGCCATGGTAATTCCGACTCGGGCATCATCCATATTGCAGGCCAAAAACCTTGCGCTCTATCGAGACGTGCCCTAACATCAATGCGGCCGTTTCGAATGGCGCGTAGCCCGCGACTGTCAAGACCTCCCGTGAGGAATTTTAGCGAATCGGCATATCCCTCAGGGGTATTTATTCCCCAAAGTTCTACCACTCCGTTTCGCACCCTGACGAGCGAGTCGAGCAGTGACATATGGCGATTCCATGGCGAGCCGTATCGTTTGCAACGTTGCCACGATTTGCTATCGACCTCGCTTCCGCTGAACTCATCGGCCCACACCAGCTTCCATCCCTTATGGGCTCGCTTTGCATTTTGTTGTTTTGCATGTTTCTCTGTTGGAAAATGCTTCTCATTTGCCGATTTCTGGGCGTAAGAGATATGCATGCAGAGAGCCGTCATGGCAATGACGAAAATGGTAAATCGTGCAGTGAAAACTTTCATATAGGGTGAGTTTTGTTTGTTGGCGGTATGGTACAACAAAATTACGCAAAAAATACGAGTATGCAAATTTGGAGCTCAGAATGGTCGAAACGTTTTATGCGATAATGGGTTACATCGGCTTAGAAACAATGCGTATGGTCGCTTTTGTGAGTGATATGTTCCGATGGTATTTTGCACGAGGAAAAATCTCCAAGTAAATTTTGCCGAAGCAAATAAAAATACTTAACTTTGCCGATACTTTATTTATAAAGTACAATATTATTTGGCCGAGCAGAGCCGTGTTGGCGGGAAATGTGCGGATGGAGCCTCTGCTCGATTAACGTGTGTCAGAAGAATCATTAAATTATAAATAACATGGGAAACAAACTTCAAGAATTGACCGATAAGCTCTTTCATGAGGGCTTGGAGAAGGGTCGTGCCGAGGCCGACAACCTCGTTGCTGAGGCAAAAAGCAAGGCACAGACAATCGTAGCAGAGGCAGAGGCTCGTGCTGCGGAGATTGTTGCAGCTGCCGAGAATAAGGCTGCCGATGTCGAGAAGAACGCTATGGCGGAGATTGCATTGGCTGGTAAGCAGGCTGTGGCTAAGATTAAGGCCGAGATTGAAAATGCCATCGTGGCAAAGTCGGCTGGTGAGGGTATCAAGAGTGCTAATCTCGATGCTGCTTTCATTAAGGATATGTTGCTTGCCGTGGCTAAGGGCTGGAATAATGGCGCTAAGGCCGATTTGTCGGCACTTTTGCCAGAGGCTAAGAAGGCTGAGCTGGATAAGGGTATTGCTGCTGCTGCCAAGGCTCTGCTCGCAGAGGGTGTCGAGGTAGGTTTCTCGGCTGACGTGAAGAGTGGCTTCAAGGTAGGCGAGAAGAATGGCGGATATTATATCTCATTCTCTGATGAGAGTTTTGAGGCTCTTTTGAGCAGCTATTTGCGCGATAAGGTGGCTGAACTTCTCTTTAAGGCATAGGCTCATGTTTGAAACGAATTATTATACTCTTGTAGCCGGTTTGCGCGAGTACACCCTCGATAGCGACACCAAGGGTTTCGATGTACGTGAAATCGTGGACGAGATTCTTGAGGAACTTTCGAAGTCAGATGCTGATTCGGTACGCTTGCTCTACGGTTATTACGATTGCGAGAATATTATCGCATTGCGTGCTGGCCGTGCGGCATACAATCCGTTGGGAAATCTCTCGCGTGAGGAGGTTGCAGAGGAGCTTGCTTCACCGCAACGTCTGCCTAAGGCTTTGGCGCAGGTGATACGAGACTACACCGACACCGAGAGAGAGGATACGGAGGGTGTGGATCTCAGCATTGGCTTCGAGAAGGCGTTGTGGACGGCATACTACGATGTTTGTAGCCGTTCGAAATGCCGTTTTATTCGTGAGTGGACCGCATTCGACCGTACATTGCGTAATGTATCGGCAGCGGCTGTGGC
>CAYLRH010000244.1:0-2497 GCA_964385905.1 uncultured Alistipes sp. | reverse complement strand
ATGCAGATTCTGCAACGTGTTGCCCCTCTTCTGATTGCACCATTTGTCGCAGGCCAGTTCTGCCGATTTATGTTGCCGAAGGTTGGTGCGTGGGTGTCTAACCATAGCCATATATCGTTCTATGTGTGGCTTTTGTCGTTAATGGTGATTGTCGGCCGTACAACATGTTTCATTATCGACCACAATGAGGCGAATCGCAAGACGGAGATAATGTTGGCCCTTGTGGCTCTTGTGATATGTCTGTTGCAGTTTGGTGTTGGACGTTGGGTAGGGCGTAGGTATGGTGACACGGTAGCTGGTGGCCAGTCGCTCGGACAGAAAAATACGGTGCTGGCAGTATGGTTGTCGCAGGCTTTTCTTGACCCAGTGTCGTCGGTTGCGCCTACGGCATATATCGTGTGGCAGAATATCGTGAACAGCTATCAACTGTGGCGTAAAGAGCGAAATGCCTAATAACTCCAAACAACGGACAATCCCCCATATTGTGCTATGTCCGAGGGTAACACTACGGGCTCGGCAGCAAGAGGCACTTTGTGTCGTATGCCTTGCGTGAGGTCTATGCCAATACCCATGTAGGCGCGATGTACAAGCTCGGTGCAATACATCGTCGAGGAATCCGATATGGCGTAGTCGTGGTCAAACGTAATGCCTCGACAAGAGAGCAGATAGCTCTCTATCTCGTGCCTTTTTCCCGAATCCAACTCCTCGGCGCGCATAATACAACCTGATGAGGCTTTTTCTGTGTTGAAGAAATCATCTAAAGAGTCATATCTGACCTGCTCGTTGCCGTCGCGTGATGGCTCGATGTGGACAACCTGCAACATTGAGTCTTTGCGTATGATGATGCCCACGTGCGAATACCTGCCATCCGAGGCAATGATGCTACTCTCAATCGAGCGCCCAAGGCGAAATGCCAAGTCGCATGATTGGATACTCTGTGTCGGGATTTGAGGTTGTGGGGTAGTGCGATTATCTCTTTTGCATCCGACAAAGAAGAGCGCAAACAGGATAAATTGCAGAGCGAGGGAAAGCCTATTTTGAGTACAATTCAACATCTACAACCCATTTGTCATCTTGCTTGATAACATCACAATACTCCTTGTCGACAGTGCCATCGGCATATGTGATGGTAGCAACTACGATAGCACTCATGTTGTCGTCGGCTATCTGCTCGTCGATAATCTCAATCTTCTTGACGCCGCCCTTCGTCTCAATCGAACGGCTGACCTTATCCATTACGGCATGATATAACTCAAGGTCAATATCCTCGTTCATTGTTGTGCATGCGAGAGCTTTGTCGTAATCTCCGTTTGCGATGGATTTGTAAAAATGTTTGGCCAATGTATGCGGGGAACGGTCGGCCGCACACCCTGTGGCCAACAAGAAAGATATTGCAATGATTGTATGTAACAGATGTTTCATCCCTACAAATATAGAATTTTCTTTGTTAACAAACAAAAAAAGCGGGCGGTTACGCTCTTGCGACAATATGTTTTTAGTAATTTTGCACAAAATAAGATTATGGCGAAGCAAAAGATTGATAAAACAAATGCAGCGCGTCTGCTCGACAGGGCAAAGATTGCTTACGAACTTGTCCCATATCAGGTGGATGAGAATAATCTCGCGGCAACACATGTGGCAGAGCAGTTGGGAGAGGATATTGAGACGGTATTCAAAACTCTTATTCTTGAGGGTGACCGTAACGGTTATCTTGTGTGCGTTGTCCCCGGACACCACGAGGTCGATTTGAAGGCTGCGGCGCGTGTGTCGGGAAATAAAAAGGTGGAGATGTTGCCAATGAAGGAGCTGCTGCCCACGACGGGTTATATTCGTGGTGGCTGCTCACCTATCGGAATGAAGAAGCGTTTCCCGACATATATTCATACGACATGTAACGACCATCCATTTATCTATATCAGCGCTGGCGTTCGCGGCTTGCAGATTCGTATTGCCCCTGCCGATTTGATTAAATTTGTCGATGCCCAAGTCGCCGACATCAGCCACGAGAGGGAGTAGAGGTAATAAAAAACCTCCCGATTTGAGTCCGGAAGGTTTTTTGTAATATGCGAAGTTTAGAATCTGAAAGATTTAGTTACTCTGCAAAAATCTTATCAGCATAAATCTTCCACCCATTAGCAGTCTTGTAGGCGTTTACAGAGCCAGCAGGAACATAAATCTTAGTAATAGGATTACCCGATAAAATATCGTTGACTATTGTTGGGGGTGTAGTGGCCTTACAATTTACGCATTGTACTTGATTACGAACAAATGCATAATTTCCAATTGAGGTTAATGTACTTGAAAGAACTAAATTCTCTATCTTGCATTCGCTAAATGCTCGACGGCCAATTGTTTCAATACCTTCGGAAAAAGTTACCTCCTGCAGATTACTACAGGCATTAAATGCATCTTCACCAATATTTTTAACACTACCTGAGATATATACACTCTTAAGACCCCTGCATTCTTGAAAAGCTGTTCGTTCAATACTTTCAAC
>CAYLRH010000243.1:358-2501 GCA_964385905.1 uncultured Alistipes sp. | reverse complement strand
GTCGGTACGCTTACCGTAACCATTCTCCGAGAGAACCAACACATCCTGCTTAGAGTCGGGCTCTATGCAAATCATGCCGATAACCTCATCACCCTCATCGAGCGAGATACCACGCACACCAGCACCCACACGACCGATAGGACGCACCGTACTCTCGTTGAAGCGGATAGCCTTACCACCACGTGCTGCAATCATAATCTCTGCCTCACCGCTGGTAATCTTCGCCTCGATAAGCTGGTCACCCTCGCGGATAACGATTGCGTTCACACCATTCTGGCGAGGACGTGAATAAGCCTCCAGCTTAGTCTTCTTAACAACACCCTCGCGTGTACACATTACGATATAGTTGTTGTTAATGTACTCCGCATCGTTCAAATTCTTGGTGTTGATATATGCACGCACCTTATCGTCGGGGTCAATCTGGATGATGTTCTGTATTGCACGGCCCTTCGATGCACGTGTACCCTCGGGGATGTCGTAAACCTTGAGCCAGTAGCAACGGCCCTTCTCGGTAAAGAATATCATCGTGTTGTGCATAGAGGCAACGTAGATATGCTCAATGAAATCCTCGTCACGTGTTGCACTACCCTTCATACCCACGCCACCACGATTCTGGATACGGTACTCTGCAAGCGGTGTACGCTTGATGTAGCCCATATGAGAGATGGTGATAACCATATCATCGTCAGCATAGAAGTCCTCTGGATTGAACTCCTCCGAAGAGTAAACAATCTCAGTACGGCGCTCGTCGCCATACTTCTCCTTAACCTCGACAAGTTCATCCTTCACAATCTGCATCTGCATCTCAACGCTTGCCAACACATCGTTGAAGTAGTTAATCTTACGCTCCAACTCTGCATGCTCGGCCTCAAGTTTGTCGCGCTCCAAACCGGTAAGCGCACGCAGACGCATCTCCATGATAGCCGAAGCCTGAATCTCGCTCAAGCCGAAACGCTCCTGCAAGGTCTGCTTTGCGGCATCGCTACTCTTCGAGCTACGGATAATACGTACAACCTCGTCAATATTATCCTGCGCGATGAGCAAGCCCTGCACGATGTGCATACGCTCTTGCGCCTTCTTCAAATCGAAACGTGTACGACGCACCACAACATCGTGACGGTGCTCCACGAAGTGCTTAACCAAATCCTTGAGGTTGAGCAACATCGGACGGCCATTCACCAATGCGATATTATTTACCGCAAACGAGGTCTGCAACTGTGTATTCTTAAAGAGAGTATTCAATACCACATTTGCCGAAGCATCCTTCTTTACAAAGATGGTGATACGCATACCCTTACGGTCACTCTCATCGTTGATGTACGAGATACCCTCAATCTTCTTGTCGTTGACCATCTCGCCGATCTTTTTAATCATCTCGGCCTTATTGACCATATAGGGAATCTCGGTCACAACGATACACTCGCGGCCCGAAGGCATAGTCTCAATCTCGGTACGGGCACGCATCATCACACGGCCACGGCCAGTGAGCAACGCCTCCTTAACACCCTCGTAGCCATAAATCAAAGCTCCTGTGGGGAAGTCGGGGCCCTTAACATACTTGAGCAACTCCTCGCACTCGCAATCGGGATTATCAACATAAGCACAGCACGCATCAACAACCTCACCCAAATTGTGGGGGGCCATGTTGGTGGCCATACCTACTGCAATACCGCTCGCACCATTCACCAACAGCAAAGGAATCTTTGTGGGCAATACGGTGGGCTCTTTCAGTGTGTCATCGAAGTTTGTGGTCCAGTCGATAGTTTCCTTCTCGATGTCGGCCATAACCTCGTCGGTAATCTTCTGCATACGAGCCTCGGTGTAACGCATAGCCGCAGCCGAGTCACCGTCCATAGAACCGAAGTTACCCTGACCCTCAACCAACGGATAACGCATAGCCCAATCCTGCGCCATACGCACCATAGCCTCGTAAACCGAGCTATCACCGTGGGGGTGGAACTTACCCAACACATCACCCACGATACGGGCAGACTTACGGGTAGGCTTATCTGAATACAGATTAAGTTCGGCGCTCATATCGTACAAAATACGGCGATGCACAGGCTTCAAACCATCACGCACATCGGGCAACGCACGCGATACGATAACCGACATCGAGTAGTCGATATAGGCCGACTTCATC
>CAYLRH010000243.1:0-348 GCA_964385905.1 uncultured Alistipes sp. | reverse complement strand
CTCTCTTCTTTCAAAATTAGCGCATTTTAGCGCACCTTTTTAATCAAACAAAAGTAGTATTTTTTTCGCAAATAAACAATTTTCAACCGCTCTTTTTGCTCGAAATATGGGTTACGGGAAAATAAAATCGTTTTTTAGGCCATTTTTAGCCGTTTTAAGGGCAAAAAATATTTCTCCCGACAGGGTGTCGGGCAAAAATTGACCAAATATGGAATTTTTAATGATTATTAACGGTTGAAAGGCGTCTACCTAAAGTCGATTATTTCGTAGTTGCGGTAGCGATTACGGTCGAACTTTTGAGGCGAGGCTTTGCTCTTGGCTATAGAGGTTATCTTGACCTGAAACCTA
>CAYLRH010000242.1:0-2532 GCA_964385905.1 uncultured Alistipes sp. | reverse complement strand
TCTTATCCACATCGGGGCGCTCCATCGTTCCGACAAATTGGCGGGCGTAGGTCGATAATGTCTCCATATAACGACGCTGTCCCTCGGCGTATATCGTATCGAATGCGAGCGACGATTTGCCCGATCCAGAAAGGCCCGTGATAACGACAAGTGCATTGCGAGGAATCTCCACATCCACATTTTTTAGGTTGTGAACGCGTGCCCCCGTGACGATGATTTTATCTTCCTGATTTAATCCCATTTTAGCAAACTATACACTTGTGTCCGCACGCCGATAAAATCGAGTGCATAATATTATGCAGTGAAATAATGCCGACAAGGTCGGCAAAACATACCAATAAAATTGCCAAAGTAAACCATTTAACAAACTTCACACCCCACGCCATGGCAAAGTGCGATGCGAGAACGGCTCCGATAATATTACCCAAACCGTGCCATAGACCGAAGGCGTAATCGACCTGCCCGTCAAGCATGAAGATTATTAGCGAGAACGGAGTGGCAACAAATATTATAAATCCCTTGATTACGTTGGCAGTTATGATATCCAACTTCATCGACCAGATGGCCACGGCCAAGATGACATAACCTAATCCGATGTAAATATATCCGCCATAGAAACCCAGCAGCAGAAACCATATATAGTGCCACCAACGAATCTCAAGCGGATGGCCACCGTGGATATGTGGGGTTTTATTGTTACGGTCAAATATCATGTAGAGCAGAACGACGGTAAGCACAACGCCCATGCATATTGTAAACACCGTGTCGCTGATATGTGTGGCGACCATCGAGCCGATAATGTTTCCGATGATGGCCGGTATTGAGAGCTTAACGCCACTCTTGATGTCGAGCATCCGCTTGCGTAGGAAGGCAATCGACGATGTGAGGTTTTGCAAAACCACAGCTATTCGATTTGTTCCATTGGCAACGCTGATGGGTAATCCCAGCACCGTAAACAGCGTCATGGAGATGATTGTTCCGCCACCCGCGAGAGTATTGATAATACCCACGATGATACCGGAAACCACCAGCATTATGATTATTATAAGCGAGTCACTCATTGTCGTTTTTAGTTCAAAACCTTATCTGTTTTTCTTAATCCTGTAAAATTAGAAAAAAAATACAGCATACGGAAATTTTTAATTCATTTTCTCTTTTCAGACGCGAAAAAAGTTGTCGAGGAGTATCCGACAACTTTTCTATTTTATTGAAATGTATTAAAAAATGCCTCTCTAAAGAGCCGTAGCCTACTTTCGAGCGATAAAGTAAAGGTCGAAACACTGCTCCGATACGAGTCCCACCGAGTAGTCGCTCATCGTTATTGATGATGTCAGTTCGTTGTTCTGATTGAGCAGACGGCGGCGATTCAGACGATTGAGTATATCGTATGGAATCTGTAACATCCATCTCGGCAGACGATGTTGCAGGTCGAGAACATCAAATCGGGTTATGCGCTCCACACCACGACGATTGGCCTCGTAATACTCCATAATTTTCTCGTTGCCTTCGACTCCCAACATCTCAACACTCGCAAAATTGGGTGCAAGCAGAGCCTTTAGCTCCTGCGCGGTGTACTCCCTTACGTGCCATGGATTGCGCGTGAGCGACATCGGTGCATTGGGCGTCGAAACGATAAACATACCTCCCTTTCGCAAAACGCGGCTTACCTCTGCAACGAACTCTCGGTCTTGCTTGATATGCTCAATTACTTGGAACGAGATTACGAAATCGAAACTCTCATCGGCAAATTTTAGTGGCGGAACGGCCATTTGGCAAAACTCGGCATTGGCGGGTAGCTCAACGTTATATGCGCAACTCTTGTCGATAGTTACATATCGCTTGGCTGATGGTGCTACAACCTCTATGCCATAGCCCATGCCCGTGCCAATCTCCAGTACGTCGCCATGAACTAACTCAGCAGCCTTGTAATAGGCTAAAATAGAGCGTTGAAAGACGTAATTGTCCGAGGCGTCGCGGTTGGATACTCTCTCTGCCGTGTGAATGTTTGCCATTACTTTTCGCGTATTTCGTATTTGTCGGCCGTGATGGCTCCGCGCTTGAGAAGCATACCTACGGCACGTTTGAATACCTTCTTGCTCATCTGTGTTACTGCGTGAATCTCCTCAGGTGATGAGTCGTCGCCAACGGGCAGCATACCGCCATTCTTGCGTAGAATATCAAGCAAATCCTCTGCCGAAGTTGCAACACCGTCATATCCCTCCTGTCGCAATGATAGGTCGATGCGGTTGTCATCGGTAATGCGGCGTACAAAACCCTCTAAACGGTCACCCACCTGCACCTTCTGGAAAATCTGATTCTTGTAAATCATTCCCCAATGGCGCGAGTCGATAATGGCACGATAGCCGATGGGGCTCTCCGATGCAATCAGGATGTCAACCTTCTGTCGGGGTTTGACTGTAATAATGTCGTTGTCGATAAAGGGTTTGAGTTTCATGGTGGCTACGCAACGGCCAGTGATATTATCCACATACAACCATACGATATAGCTACGGCCAGCCAACACGCCTCCCT
>CAYLRH010000241.1:0-2535 GCA_964385905.1 uncultured Alistipes sp. | reverse complement strand
TGCTAATGGTATCGCTGCTATTGGTAACGGTCATGATGTTATGGGTAAGACTTTGATTCTTGCTGCGTTCCCCGAGTTGTACGCTATCTTGACTGTTGCTGCTACATTCCTTATCTCTAATGCAGTAGCTTAATTGAAAGAAGTTGCCTAAAAAGGTATTTTCGGCGTTACGCTCGCCCTCGAAATCCTCATTTACGCATCAGTAAACTGCGGTTTTTTGGGCTTTGCGAGCCTTGAAAATCCTCTTTTATACAATTCTTTGATAGAAAGAGTTTGTCTTACATAAGGCAAACTCTTTTTTTTGATTATCTATTTGTTAGGGATGACATTACTTGAGCATAGGAGAATAGATACAACAATTGATTGCCTGGTACGTATATAAACAAAAAAAGGACCTCTTTTTCAAGAGGCCCTTCAGTTGGGCTACCAGGATTCGAACCTGGAATGACAGGACCAGAATCTGTAGTGTTACCATTACACCATAGCCCAATTTGGTCGTTGTCGTTTTTGACACTGCAAAAGTAGAATATAATTTCTATTCTGCAAAGAAAAATTTAATTTTTTTTATTTTTGAGCATAATTTCTTTGATTTTTCCCACCTGAAGCTCCATTATGCCCCCTTGTCGAGTTAGGCATTTGCTTTGTTGAACAGATTTTAATTGTTACCTTCGTGGTCGAAAACACCGATAATATTTCTACTGCATACAAAAAAATTAGCTTTATGAGTATAAAATTACGCCTTATTATTATGAACTTCCTGCAGTTTGGCGTGTGGGGAGCATATCTAACCTCTATGGGGTCATATTTGGCAACAACGGGCATGGCATCATACATAGGAATGTTCTACGCCATGCAGGGCGTGGTGTCGCTCTTTATGCCAGCCGTAATGGGTATAATTGCCGACAGGTGGGTGCCAGCCCAGCGACTGCTCGGCGTGTGCCATCTGTTGGCGGCATTGTTTATGGCGGGTGCTGGATATTGTGCCTTGCAGATGGGCGAGGGTAGTTCGGTGTGGCCCTTGTTCGTGTTTTATACGCTTAGTGTGGCCTTCTATATGCCAACTATCGCTCTATCATATTCTGTGGCATACTCTGTTTTAGAGAGTAGAGGAGAGGATACCGTCTCGGCCTTCCCTCCAATTCGAGTGTGGGGTACGGTGGGATTCATCTGTTCGATGTTGGCTTGCGATTTCTTGGGGTATCAGCATAGCGCCATGCAGTTTGTCCAGTCGGCTGTATTGGGGCTTATTTTAGGCCTTTATTGTTTTTCATTGCCCAACTGCCCGACGGCTGAGGATAGTAGCATAAAAGGCCTCGCAGAGGCTTTGGGTGTTCGAGCCTTCGCTCTCTTCAAACAGCCACGTATGGCTCTGTTTTTTATCTTTTCGATGTTGCTGGGTGTGTCGTTGCAGATAACCAATGGCTTTGCCAATCCATTTATATCTTCGTTTAAGGAGGTGGCGGAGTTTGCATCAACATTCGGGGCAAATCATGCCAATGCACTCATCTCTTTATCGCAAATCTCAGAGACACTTTGTATATTGCTTATCCCGTTCTTCTTGAAGCGTTTTGGAATTAAGCGAGTAATGCTTATTGCTATGTTTGCGTGGGTGTTGCGATTTGCCTTATTCGGATTGGGTAACCCAGGCGGGGGAGTGTGGATGTTTGTCCTCTCGATGATTGTCTATGGCATTGCCTTCGATTTCTTCAATATTTCGGGTTCGCTGTATGTGAACGAGCAGACCAACGACTCTATCCGCTCATCAGCGCAGGGCTTGTTTATGATTATGACTAATGGTGTAGGAGCCACTATCGGAACCCTTGCGGCGCAAGCAGTGGTAAATCGCTTTGTTTATAGCGAATCAGATGGCTTGGCACAAATCGCTGGCTGGCAGACCTCGTGGCTGATATTTGCCGCCTACTCGATGGTTGTCGCAATCCTTTTCGCCATATTTTTTAAAGATAGGTATGCGAAAGTTGGGTGAAATATAGAAAACAAAAGAGCATAGGGAATACCTATGCTCTTTTATTATATAAATAGTTGAATTACACAAACGGATACTTAACAACCTCAGCCTTCAAGAGTCGGTCGCGGATGATGACTGCTACGGTGGTGCCTACGGCTGCGTACTCTGTCTTAACATATCCTAAGGCGATGCCGACCTTTAACATGGGTGACATTGTACCCGATGTCACAACGCCAATCTCCTCGCCCTCGAGGTTTGCTAGCTTGTAACCGTGGCGGGGAATACCGCGGTCAATCATCTTCAGACCTACCAATTTGCGCTGTACGCCCTCGGCCTTCTGCTTAGCGAGGAAGTCGCGGTCAATGAAATCCTTACCCTCGACAAACTTCGTAACCCAGCCCAAGCCTGCCTCCAGCGGAGAGGTGGTATCGTCAATATCGTTACCGTAGAGAGCAAAGCCCTTCTCCAAACGCAATGTATCACGTGCGCCGAGGCCGATATTCTTCAAGCCAAACTCCTCGCCAGCCTTCCACATAGCCTCCCAGATGGTGTCGGCATCAGCATTGTAC
>CAYLRH010000240.1:0-2537 GCA_964385905.1 uncultured Alistipes sp. | reverse complement strand
AAAGCATTACACCATTACAGCATTACAGGGGTGTAATGCCTGTAATGGTTGTAATGGTGTAATGGTGTAACGGTGTAATGAAAAATTCAAAGTTATTCCCGCGCGTCAGCCTAAACGCGGCCGGCAAACTTTTCGGACGAAGGGCGGAGCGCAGACGGAGGGTTTTGTATCAGGTGAGCATTAAAATAAAAGTTCTCGCAATGACGATTTAATTATAGGGGTGTAATGGTTGTAATGAAAAAAGGTGCTACGGGAAAACCATAACACCTATTTCTATATCCTACGCCCTACCATCTACGGCGACGTTGGCGGCGTTTTTTGAGTTTGCGTACCACGCCGATGACAATCATAAAGGCTACCGCCATGAGAATCACGACAACCATCCAGTTGTTAAGGTTATCGCCCTTCACACGCGACCACATAGCCAGCAGAGCCTCCGTACGGGGTCCGCTGTCGTGCATCATTGCGCAATGCTCGATGGTCTTACGGTCGGGATAGAGTACGGGGTTGATGACAATGCTATCGGCCTCAGCGCCAAAGAAGTAGCTTGCATCATAACACTCCTCCACGCCCTCCTCGGCTGCCCACTCCGACATATACTCCATAACCTCAGGCGTAGCGATAACACTCACATAACCAATCTCCTCCATGTTGCGGATAGCATTTTCGGGCTTGCACATGAAGTTGATGAAGTACGATGCGGCCTTGGTGTTCTTGGCATACTTGGGTATCACCCAGCCGTCAAACCACACGATACTACCCTCGTCGGGAACGACATAATCCAGCTCCACATCCACCGCAGCAGCCTCCTCGATAGCCCACGCAGCATCGCCACTCCACGATAGGTTCAGCCACGCCTTCTCCTTGGTCATAATCTCCTTGCCGAAGTCGGCCTCCCAGCCTGCGACGTATGGCTTTGCCTTCTTGAGCAGAGCCTCCACCGTAGCGATAGACTCGTCCGACGAGTCGTGCATAAGCTCCTGCATAGTCACCTCGCCACGCTTCAGGCGCTCCTGATTGGCGTAGATGAGCAGCGGGCTGTACACGTCACGAAAGGCATCCTTGATAAGCAGTTTCTTGTCGAACTTAGGGTTCCACAGCGCGCTCCACGTACTCACCTCCTCGCGCGAAACATACTTGGGATTGTATAGGAAGCCCGTCGTTCCCCACATATATCCTACGGCATAGTCGTTGGGGTTTTTACCTCCGCCGTCGATATTGCTGAACATATCACGGATGTAGGGTGCGACATTATCCAGGTAGTTGGGCGTCGAGCCAAAGTCCTTATTTATAGGCAGCAGCAGGTCGTTATTGAGCATACGCTCGATGATATACTCCGAGGGGCAGGCCACATCGAAATCCTCCTTGCCACGCTCAATCTTGGCGAGCATAATCTCGTTGATGTCGAAGAGCTGATAGACCACCTCCACCCGCTCGCCCGTCTGCTCGTAGTACCACTCTTCGAACTCCGAGAGCAGCGACTCGTCGATATAATCGGCCCAGTTATAGACCTTTAGAATCTTCTGTCGAGCGTCGTTGCCCGAACATCCTACGGCGAAGAGCATCGCCACGGCAAATATTATATGTGCAATACGTTTCATGGTTAAGCCTTCTTCTTGTTAGCACGCTGTGAGCGCACGTTAATTACAATCAACAGCACCAAAACCGTCACGAAGATAATCGTCGAGAGAGGTCTTAGTTCGGGTGTCAGACCACCCTTGCGGGCATCGGCGTAGATGTATGTAGAGAGGGTTTCGAGGCCCTCGGTGCCGATGGTGAATATGGTGACGGCAAAGTCATCAATCGAGAGGGTAAAGGCGAGGATAAAGCCCGAAATCATGCCCGGCTTAATCTCAGGTATAATCACCTTACGCAGAGCCTGAAAAGGCGTAGCGCCCAAGTCCAGAGCCGCCTCATAGATGTTTGGATTCATCTGCTGCAAGCGCGGCATAACGCACAAGACGACGTATGGTGTACAGAACGTAACGTGGGCAAGGATAACGGTCGCATAGCCCTGCGTCACGCCAAGACTCACGAACAAGAGGAACAACGATATACCCGTAATAATATCGGGATTAAGCATCGGGATATTATTCAGCGTGTTGATAACCATCTTCTTACGGCCATACAGGTTATGTATTCCGATAGCTGCCACGCTACCCAGCAGAGTAGATATAGCCGCCGCCACGATGGCGATGATGATGGTGTTCTCGATAGCGCTGAGCAACGAGTGATGCACACCGCCCGTGAAGAGCGAAGTATATAGCTTGGTCGAGAAGCCAGTCCAGTTGCCCAACACCTTCGCCTCGGTGAATGAGAATACGGCAATGATTAGAATCGGGGCATAGAGCATGGCCAGCAAGAGCCAGAGATATGCTTGAGCAAAAAATCTTTTCATCAGATGATTCCTCCCTCGTTAGAGGCACGGTCCCCCTCGTCGTCACTAAACAGGTCGGTGGCAAAGATAATCACCAACATGATGAGCGACAAGGCTGCGCCATAGTTCCACATTCCGTTATTTATGTTCTCCTGAATGG
>CAYLRH010000239.1:0-2544 GCA_964385905.1 uncultured Alistipes sp. | reverse complement strand
AGCCACACACCGCACGCCACAAAAAAAAGACGCCTCGGCAAAAGCCAAAGCGTCTTCTCTATTTAGAGAGATTCGATTTCTACCAACCCAAATCCTTCATCGTACGCGGTTTGGGAGTCTTAGGCAGGGGCTTGCGCTCCTTAAGCTGCTCCAAAGCCACCTCGATAGCCTTGTTGAGCTGCTCATCCTCACCCATCTGCTCCTTGATAGGATTATTATCAAGCAGAATATCGGGGTCAACGCCGTGATTCTCCACAATCCACTCGCCTGTCTTGGCATCGTAGTTTGTAAAGAATGGAACACGTACATCCGTACCGTCAATATAAGGCAATGAGCCGCTGATACCTACGATACCGCCCCACGTGCGAGTACCGATAACTGTTCCGAGGTTGTTAGCCTTGAAGCTCCACGGGAACAAATCGCCATCCGAAGCAGAATACTTATTGACCAGCAGCACCTTCGGGCCGTGGTGTGTAGCGTCGGGAATAGTGCCGTTGGTATCACGACCGCGATACATTGTCATACGATATGCCTGACGCAACAGACGCTCGATAATCATCGGTGATACGTTACCACCGCCATTCGCACGGTCGTCGATAATCAACGCCTCCTTATCCAACTGCGGATAGAAGTAACGTGCAAACTCATTCAAGCCCTCAGGACCCATATCGGGAATATAGATATAACCCACGCGGCCATTGGTTGCCTTCTCAACCTTGCGGATATTCTCCTGCACCCAGTTGTAGTGGTAGAGCGGATACTCATTATCGATGGGACTGATTACGACCTTGCGTGCGCCCTCGGCCGATGCCGTAGAGTTAACGCTCAACTCGGTCAGAACATTTGCCTTGCCAACCAGCAACTCGTAGATATTCTTGACGCTTGTGGTAGAGATGCCATCGATAGCTACGATGTAATCACCCTCCTTAACATCCACACCCGGCTCAGCCAGCGGTGAGCGGAGCGTCTTGCTATATACGCCACCCGGAAGAATCTTCTCGATGCGGTAGAAGCCACTCTTATCCTTCTTCAACTCGGCACCCAACAATCCCATAGGGATACGCTTCGGCTGTGGCATCTCACCGGGATTCACGTATGCGTGACCGCAACCCACCTCGGCAATCATCTCACCGATAACGTAGTTCAAATCGAGGCGAGTCTTAACGTAAGGCAACAACACCTCATACTTCTTCTTTATCGCCTTCCAGTCCAGACCGTGCATATTCTCCAGATAGAAGCCGTCGCGGAATGCACGCCACACCTCGTCGAAAATCTGTGCCCACTCCTCGTTATAATCTACGTGAGCCACCATATCCTTAGTGTTGACAGCCTCCTTCATATTGGCCTTGGCTGCGGGGAAGTCTGCGACAAACATCTGGCCGCGCTTCACAAACAGAGCCTTCTTGCTACCTGCTGTAAGCGAGAACGAAGCACCCTCGGCTACGGTCTCCTCCTTCTGAGTCTTAAGGTCGAAAGACTTTGTGCCACCCATCGAAGAGTAGTAAACCTTCTTGCCATCAGAGTAGAAGTTACGATATGAACCAGCAGGCAACGGCAACTTAATAATGCGTGCAGGTAGATTCTCTGTGTCAATCTTCACCTCAACGGCCTGTGGCTCGCCCTTCTTCTCCTCACGCTTTACCTCTGGAGTGCCATCGGTAGGCAACAACGGCGAGGGGGTATCCTCGGCCAGCATTGCCATATAAACGCCATTCATACGAGAGTAGATGTGATTCCACTCCAGCTGACCGTATGTAGGATTAAAGTCGCGTGCCGAAGTGAAAATCAAACACTTACCATCGGCGCTGAATACGGGCGACGATGAGTTGTACCACTTCTCTGTTACGGGATACTCCTTCTTTGTCGAGAGGTTATACACATACACCACGCTCATCTCATTCGCTGCGCTCTTGGTATATGTAATCCACTTGCTATCGGGCGAATAGTTTACGCCATAGAACTCGCCACCGGGATTCTGCATCAACGTCTGCTTGCTCTTTGCTGCAACATCAACCTCAACAATACGATTCTTGCGGTCGGTATAGAGCAACTTCTTGCTATCGGGACGCCACATCAACTGACGGATATATGTGTCGTTACCCTTTGTGAGCTGTACGGGCTCGCCACTCTCGCCCTGCAACCAAATCTCACACTCGCCCGTGCGGTCGCTGATATATGCAATCCACTTACCATCGGGGCTCCACGCCGCACCACGCTCATTTGCACCCGACGTGCGGGTGATATTACGTGTAACACCTTTATCGGTAGGCACATTAAACACCTCACCACGAGCCACAACGGCTACGCGCTTACCATCGGGCGAAAGGCTCGCCGTAGAGGCCTTATCCGATACGTTCTTCACCTCCTTACGAGCGTAGTTATTCTCGGCACCCATAGTAATGGTAATCTTCTCGGCCTTGCGGGTGCGGGGGTCGAACTTGAAGATATAACCGCCCTTCTCGAATACAATCACCTTACCATCCGTGCTGGGGAACTTGATGTCGTAATCGGTGTAGTTGGTTACCTTTTCGGTCTGCTTGGTCT
>CAYLRH010000238.1:0-2556 GCA_964385905.1 uncultured Alistipes sp. | reverse complement strand
CCAGTTATCCTCGCGCTGCTTGATAAGGTATGCATTTTCGCCGATAAGGCTGGCGTCGAGTACCAACATAATATTATACTTGTCGGCAATGCGACGTACGTCCATCAAGTTAGCAAGCGAGAATGGCTGGCCACCGATAAGGTTTGTTGAGGCCTCCATACGGATGAAGGGGATATTTTCAACACCCACCTCGTTGATTGTCTGCTCCAGTTTCTCGATGTTCATGTTGCCCTTGAAGGGGTGCTCTGACTTGAGCTCCAATGCGTGGTCGTAAAGCAACTCTACTACCTTACCGCCACACTCCTGAATGTGAGCCAATGTTGTGGTGAAGTGGTAGTTCATCGGAATAACATTGCCGGGCTTGATGAATGTACGGCTAATGACATTCTCGGCAGCGCGTCCCTGATGTACGGGCAAAAGATACTTCTTACCCAATACATCCTCAACAGCCTTCTGCAGACGCTCGAAAGATTGTGAACCTGCGTAAGCGTCGTCGGCCTGCATCATAGCTGCAAGCTGCTTGTCGCTCATAGCGTTGGTACCACTGTCGGTAAGCATATCGAGGAATACATCGCGTGTACTCAAACGGAAAGTATTGAAGCCCGCCTCCTTCATCGCCTCCAGACGGCGTTCGATGGGTACGAGGTGAAGTTTCTGCACTACACGAACCTTGTGCAACTCAAGGGGCAGGTCGCCTCCCTGATAAAATTTTACTTTGCTCATAAGGATTTTTTATTTTTAGGGTTAATTATTTGTCAAATTAGTTGAGAATTTCAAAAATCAAATATAGTAACTTTTTAAGAAAATTGCAAAATAGGCTGCCTATTTTGTATAAGCAGCCTAATTTTTATGCAATGATTGTCTATTTTTATGCAGGTGTTATTCGTCGGTCTTTTCTCCGAAATAGATGTCCAAAAGCTCTTTTGCCGCGATGAATGAACTCAACTTCGCATCCAAAACTCGCTGCTCGACCTCCTCAATGCGTGCGGTAATATCGGGATTCTGGTAGAAGCTGCTCTTGAGAGCCTGATTGATACTTTCGTACATCCAATATTTATTTTGGCGATTACGGTTTGCTGTGTAATAACCGTTGGCCTGAATGTGGTCGAGATACTCCTCAACACCCTTCCATACCTCCTCCAAGCCTGTCTGTGCAACCGAAGAGCATGTATATACCTTGGGACGCCAGCCCGATTCGGGCATGGGGAAGAGATGTAACGCTCCCTGATACTGCACCTTCGCAAGCTCTGCCTTGTGGATATTCTCGCCATCAGCCTTGGTAATAACCATCATGTCGGCCATCTCCATAATGCCGCGCTTGATACCCTGCAACTCGTCACCAGCTCCTGAAATCTGCAACATCATAAACATATCTACCATCGAGTGTACGGCCGTTTCCGACTGACCGACACCTACGGTTTCGATGAAAATAACATCGTATCCTGCCGCCTCGCACAGTACGATTGTTTCGCGTGTCTTGCGAGCAACACCTCCCAACGAGCCTGCCGAGGGTGAAGGGCGGATGAATATGTCGGGATTTGATGATATGCTCTCCATACGTGTTTTGTCACCCAAAATAGAACCTCCGCTACGCTCCGAACTGGGGTCAATGGCTAATACAGCCAGACGATGACGTAATGATGCGACCATACCGCCAATAGCCTCAATGAAGGTTGATTTTCCTGCTCCTGGCACACCTGTGATTCCGATACGTACCGAACGGCCAGCGTGGGGCAGGCAGCGCTCGATAATCTCCTGCGCTTGGGCATAGTGCGTCGGATTGTTGCTTTCGATAAGGGTTATGGCCTGCGAGAGAATGGTGATGTTGCCATTCAAGATACCCTCGACATACTCGTCGGTTGAGAGTGTGCGACGCTTTTTGCGCTTGAAATAGGGGTTTACTATCGGCTGGTCCTCAACACCCTGTGTTACGTTGAGGGCGCTGTCATGATGAGTATCGAGATACTCTTTTTCGTAGTGGTCTATCTTTGTGAAAGCCATCTTATTTTGTTGTTAAAATTTTATCCAATACGTTTTGAGAGAGTGTGACACCATTCCCACACCATAATGCTCGACGTTTTTTGTCGCAAATGACGCAGAATGGTATGAAATTTACACCTACACTGCGGAAGGCACGTCCTTGCAGGTCAAATGCCACGCATACATTGTCGTTGAGGTGCTCGGTTAGTGTAACTCCCGCATCCTCATACTCCTCCTTAGTTATGATGACGAGGTTTAGTTGCGGCGTAGCCTCTTTAATCAAAGGCTTTATGATATTCAAAGCTCGCGAGCATAGCTCACTCTCTGAGTGATGAAAGAGATAACATGTATATTCCGCTTGGCTTGGCTCGAGATCCATTAACCACTTGCGCAGGCTCATGTCGGGCAACTTTTCGCCGATGATAACATTCTGCGCAGAGGCTTCGGTGACCACGGTAAACACAAGCAATAATATCGCAAAAAATCTCTTCATTTGTGGGATGGTTAGTTTGTCAGGAGCGAAATTAGCAACTTTCGGGCAAACAAGCAAACCAAAGTTAAATTGTTGTTAAAAAT
>CAYLRH010000237.1:0-2569 GCA_964385905.1 uncultured Alistipes sp. | reverse complement strand
ATTGCAGGCGACGTTGAGATCGGCGACGGCTGCTGGATTGGCCCTTCGGCCGCAATTCATGATGGTGCACGTATCGGTAAGAATTGTAAGATTCACTCATTCGCATCGATTGCCTGCACACCGCAGGATTTGAAGTTCCGAGGCGAGAAATCGACAGCTGTAATCGGTGATAACTGCGAGATACGCGAGTGCGTAACAATCAGCCGCGGTACTGCATCGAAGGGCACAACCAGCATCGGCTCTAACAACCTTATCATGGCCTACGCTCACGTGGCACACGACTGCGAGGTAGGTAGCAACTGCGTCATCGTAAATGGCGTATCGTTGGCTGGTGAGGTTGTCGTTGGCGACTGGGTGGTTATCGGTGGTCATACCGCTGTACACCAGTGGGTACACATCGGCGACCATGCCATGATTCAGGGCATGTCGGGCGTTACGAAGGATATTCCGCCCTATATCACCGCATCAAACAACGAGCATTATGCCGGCATCAACAAGGTTGGTCTTTCACGCCGTGGCTTTACCCATGAGCAGATTATGGCCATCCACGATGTTTGTCGTATCTTGTTCCAGAGCGACCTGAACTACCTGAATGCCTGCGACAAGGCCGAGGCCGAGTTGCCTCAATCACCTGAGCGTGATTACCTGATTAGCTTCGTGCGTTCGTCACAGCGCGGATGTATCAAGCCCTACGTTAAAAAGGCGAAGGCAGAGTAACCACCCAGTAGTGCATATTCACAAGGCTGCCCGACATACTGTCTGGTAGCCTTTTTTGATTTACCTTAAAACTACATACCCTATGAGAAAGATTTTCGTCGCCATCATCATGGCCTGCATGGCATTGCCCATCATGGCACAGCAGACATCGCAGGAGGAGCAATTTAGGGCTTGGATGCGCAACCAGAGCCGCACCGAGGTCAAGACAATTCACAGTGATATTTTAGGAGTTGACCGCCAGTACACGGTCTATTTGCCAGCTGGCTACGAGAGCCAGACAGAGCGCACCTATCCCGTACTCTATCTGTTGCACGGAATGAACGGCACACATGAGGACTGGGCTGGTCACGGACACCTGAAAGACGTTATGGATCAGCTACGTGCAGCAGGCGAGGTTTGTGATATGATTGTCATCTCGCCCAATGCTGGAGGCAACATCGGTGAGGGTTATTGGAACGGCTATTTCAATATGGATGGCTGGGCATACGAGCGTTTCTTCTACGAGGAGTTCCTACCCACGGTGGAGAAGCAGTATCGCATCAAGGCTGACAAGGCTCACCGCGCTATCGCAGGTCTGTCGATGGGTGGTGGCGGCTCAACATCATACGCTCAGCGTCATGCCGATATGTTCTGCGCATGCTACGCCATGAGCGCACTGATGCACCTGCCCGCACCTCGTGAGGCTGCGCCCAAGAACGAGAAAGACAAGATGTGGCACCTTACAAAGAGTGCCAACCAATACAGTTGTGTGGAGTATGTCAAGAGTGCCGATGAAGCCACCAAGCAGGCACTGCGTACCATAGCGTGGTATGTAGATTGCGGCGACGATGACTTCCTCTTCGACTGCAACATGGACTTCATCTCTGCAATGCGCAAGGCGGGTGTGCCCTACCAGCTCCGTGTACGCGACGGAGCCCACACATGGGAGTATTGGCATTCAGCTCTGTATGAGGCTCTGCCGTTTGTTTCTCGCGTGTTCGGAAAATAGCGGGCAATTGATACCTATATTATTATATTTCACGGGAAAAAGTTTGCATTGTAGTTTTTTTTCACTATTTTTGCAGCGTGAATAAAGGAGTAAGGGGACGAGTGAGTCCCCTTATTTCGTAGATATAATTGACCATAATCATGATTGACTGCGAAAAAATATTGGAGATTGCCGACCGAGAATTGGCCGGAACAGACTTATTTACTGTTAGTTGCAAATGTACACCTATGAACGAGGTAGAGCTTCTAATCGATAGCGACACCCACGTCACAATCGAGCGTTGTGCCGAACTCAGCCGCACCATCGAGGCAGAGTTCAACCGCGACGAGGAGGATTTTTCTTTAACAGTTGCATCGGCAGGCATCGGCTCGGAGCTGAAGAACATTCGCCAATATCGCAAGCTCATAGGTCAGTCGGTAGAGGTATTGCTGCTGAGTGGAATTAAGGTTCTCGCAAAGTTGGATGCTGTATCGGATGAGGGCATCACCATCTCATACGAGGAGAAGCAGGCTGTCGAGGGCAAGAAACGCAAGGTGCTGGTTAATGTTGAGCGCACGTATCGTTTCGACGAGATTAAGTACACGAAGGAGTATCTTGATTTTAAGTAGAAAACAAAGAACAAAAAAATAGATAAAAAACGCACAAATGGAAAACTTAAATTTGATCAGCAACTTTGCAGAGTTCAAAGAGCTGAAGAACATCGACAAGGCTACTATGATCGGCGTATTGGAGGATGTATTCCGCCACGCCTTGCAGAAGCAGTTTGAGAGCGATGAGAATTTCGACGTTATCATCAACCCCGAGAAGGGTGACCTTGAGATCTGGCGTAACCGCGAGGTTGTAGAGGACGATGCCGTTGAGAAT
>CAYLRH010000236.1:0-2588 GCA_964385905.1 uncultured Alistipes sp. | reverse complement strand
CTACCAACGAATTGCATTATTTCCCAATTTCCTGCCATTTTCTCGCGAGTTCTTCCTATATTTGTGAAAACCTAAATGCCATGAAACGTATATTTCTCACCATTGCCCTATGCACTTTGGCCATTTGTGGCTGCGACAACACTCCGACGCGACAAAATCGCATCGCCGATTTATGCAGCAAGTATGATAAATTTGCCGCCCTCACATTCGATGACGGCCCCAGCACCCTTACGCCCAAAGTTTTGGATTTACTGGAGAAATATGATGCTACGGCAACATTTTTCGTGATAGGCAATCAAGTTGACGCCACCACTGAGGCTACAATTCGTCGTGCATTGGAGTTAGGTTGCGAGATAGCCAATCACTCTTTCACGCACCCCTACATGTCGAAACTGTCGCCCGAAGAGCAGACCTCGCAGGCGCAAAATACCACCAAAGCCATTGAGCAATTCGCTCCAACGCCAAAGTATTTCCGACCGCCGTATATGGATGCCGATTCAGTCACACACAGTGTTGTACCTCAAGTATTTATTGGCGGCTATTGCCCCGATGACTGGGATGCGAATGTCGGTGTTGAGGAGCGCATAAACGGTCTATTGAGAGATGCGGCCGACGGAGCGATACTGTTGCTTCACGACTTCAAGGATAACAACGGCACCGTGGCGGCACTTGAGAAGGTGATACCCGCTCTGCAAGCCCAAGGCTACGGACTTGTGTCGGTTGATGAACTATTCGAAATTAAAGGCGTACCCCCCAAGAAAGGAGTAATATACACAGATATCAAATAGAATATTTGAACGCATAAAAAATATCCCCAACCTTTGAGGTCGGGGATATTTTTTATTTGTGATTTTCTATTGTACAATCACATATCGCAGGGCGCGACCGTTGGGATATACGCCGTCGATAGTCTCAATCTTATCGCTCATACGCTGCAAGTCGCTCAGCGAGGTTACGGGGCGGTCATTGATGTAGGTGATAACAAAACCCTCCTTGACGCCCGAACGGCCTAACAAGCCATCGCGCTCAACGCTGGTAACCTGCACGCCACCGCGAATCTCCAACTTCTCGCGTGTAGCACGGCTCACCTCCGAGAATTTTCCACCCAAAGCCTCGGCTATATCCTTGGTGTCAACGGTTACGGGCTCGGCCTTGCCAACCTTATTCTTGAGCGTAACCTCCACCTTCTTGTCTATGCCGTTACGATTATATGAGATAGTAACCTTATCGTTGGGACGGCGCTGCGCCATCTTCTCGGTCATAGTTGAAGCATCGTTGGTCTTAGTGCCATCGATAGCGGTGATGATATCGCCCTTGCGCAAGCCTGCCTCCTCGGCAGCACCGCCTGCAACAACCTCATCAACATAGAGGCCTCCAGTCTTAGTGATACCAAGTTCCTCGCCCAACTGCTCTACAAATGTATCGTCAATAGCGCGGTAGCGGATACCAAGCAATGCACGCTGAACAACACCATACTCCTTGAGGTCAACCACGACCTTACGTACGATAGTCTCGGGAACGGCAAACGAATAGCCGATATAACTTCCCGTAGATGATTTGATTACGGTATTGATACCAACCAGCTCACCACGCGTATTTACCAGCGCACCGCCAGAGTTACCGGGGTTAACCGCAGCATCGGTCTGGATAAACGACTCCACGCGCAACTCATTGGGAATAACACCCAACTGACGCGCCTTTGCACTCACGATACCTGCTGTGATAGTTGACTGCAAATCAAAAGGAGAGCCGATAGCCAACACCCACTCGCCAAGACGGAGATTATCCGAGTTACCGAAAGGAATTGTGGGCAAATCCTTACCATCAATCTTGATAAGAGCCACGTCGGTTGTGGGGTCTGTACCGATAAGTTTCGCATCGAAGGTGCGGCCATCGTTGAGCTTGACCTTCAATTTTGTAGCATCCTCAATAACGTGATTATTCGTAACGATATATCCATCATCCGATATAATTACACCCGAACCACCTGCACGCTGCTCGCGTGTCTGAGGCTCACCATAACCGCCACCATAGGGAATACCGAAAAACTCATAGAAAGGGTCATAACCGCGTGAACGGCCACCATACTGTACCTCGCGGATAGACTCGATGTTCACCACCGCCTTCACAGCATTCTCTGCCGCGTAGGTAAGGTCGGGATACTGCTCGGCCTGATAGGCTGCGAAATGTGTTCCTGCCTTGGGACTATCATCGCTCCACGATGTTGCGGTATCTCCTGACGAGAACACGCCACCGTTATTGGAAAGATTATTATTTACATACAAAGCGGTCGCACCGCCAGCAACAGCCGAAACTACGGCTGCTCCTAAAATCACTAATGCCGTCTTTTTCATAATAACACAAGTAAAAAATGTTTATAATTCAAATTAGGCAAGTTTCTGCATAGGCAAATTCTGTTTTACATATTCTGCATCTATAACGGCCCACCGACATGAATTATTATACATATTGGAGAATTTTTCTGCTTATTTTCGCTGCATCACACTCCAACCAGATACAAATATACAAAAATCAGACAAAAATATAGAGCTAACAAATCTAATTCTTCCTCTCTAAATTATAAACAT
>CAYLRH010000235.1:0-2592 GCA_964385905.1 uncultured Alistipes sp. | reverse complement strand
ATTATCTTGCAGTCATACATGGACTCCATGCAGATGCAACAATAGGCAGAGAATTATAAAATTTAAAAGAGAATTATGATATACCCGATAGTAATATACGGCTCACAGACACTACGAAACAAGTCGGTGGATATCACCCCCGACTATCCCGATTTGAAGAAACTCATCGACGATATGTTCCTTACTCTCGATGAGGCCTCAGGAGTAGGTCTTGCAGCTCCGCAGATTGGCAAGAATATCCGCCTATTCATTGTCGATTGCACACCATGGGCCGATGATGAGCCTGAGTTGGCCGATTACCGCAAGGTCTTTATAAATGCTGAGATTTACGAGCATTCGGAGGAGACCGACCTATTTAACGAGGGTTGCTTGTCACTCCCTGGCCTGCATGAGGATGTGCGTCGTCCCGTAGCAATCAAGATGCGTTGGCTGGACGAGAACTTCGAGGAGCATGACGAGCTTATCGACGGTCTGCCCGCACGTGTCATCCAGCATGAGTACGACCATCTGGAGGGTAAAGTCTTTACTGACCGTTTGAGCCCCTTGCGCCGCAATCTGCTGAAGGGTAAGATGACAAAACTCTCGAACGGCAAATACCGCTGTGCATACAAAACCAAGTAACAATTAGAAAACTATGGCAAATAACTCATTTTGGAACGAGGCTTCGCGATGCGGTGCCATCGTAGGTTTGGTAAATGTAGCCTTCTCGTTGGTTGGCATGATGATTCCCTCGATTGCGTTCATTGCAAGTTTAGCCAACTTTGCTGCGACAATCTACCTTTTGTTCTACTACACACGTCGTCGTGCGCAACGCTTCAGTGAGGGATATACCTACAGCCAGAGCTTGGGATTCATCATAGCAATAGGCTTGTTTGCGGGTATTGTTGCAGGTGCATACCAGATTGTTGCCAGCAACTTCCTCTTTACCGAGGCATTCGAGCAGACATACAACACGACCATAGCTACTCTGCAGCAGTCGGGTGTGTACAACAACGAGATGATGGATCAGATGAGTAGCATGATGCGCTCATATATCTTCTCACCCATCCCTGCCCTATTGTCAAATATCGTCGGAAACGTATTCCTTTTCGGTTTCTACGGTCTATTCATCTCTATCGGCACGAAACATGAGCCCTACATCTTCGACAACAACGACTCAAACGAGGAGGATGAATAAAAGATTAGACATATCGGTAGTCATACCTCTCTACAACGAGGAGGAGTCGCTCGCAGAGCTTGTGGCATGGATTGACCGCGTGGCTACTGAGAATTCACTCAGCTACGAGGTTATATTGGTCGATGACGGCTCATCTGATAACTCGTGGGCCGAGGTCGAGCGATTAAAGGAGAGCTACCCTTCTATCAAAGGCATACGCTTCGCCCGCAACTACGGTAAGTCGGCTGCATTGTATTGTGGCTTTGAGGAGGCCGAGGGTGAGGTTGTATTTACTATGGATGCTGACCTGCAAGATTCACCCGACGAGATTCCTGAGATGCGTCGCATGATTTTGGAGGATGGATATGACCTCGTGTCAGGTTGGAAGAAAAAGCGTTATGACCCCGCAGGCAAACGCTTCCCAAGTAAATTCTTCAACTTTACGGCACGCATCGTGTCGGGTATTAAGTTGCACGACTTCAACTGCGGCCTGAAGGCATATCGTCGTCGCGTGATTAAGTCTATCGAGGTTTATGGCGAGATGCATCGTTACATTCCTATCTTAGCGAAACACGCTGGATATAAGAAGATTGGCGAGAAGGTGGTACACCACCGCGAGCGCAAGTATGGAGTATCGAAGTTTGGCATGGAGCGTATGGTAAAGGGATACCTTGACCTTATCACCGTATCGTTCATGTCGCACTTTGGCCGATCACCGATGTATTTCTTCGGCAGTTTAGGTACAATCATGTTCCTGCTCGGAGGCTTCACAACGATTTGGGTGATAGCGGCAAAGCTATATAAGCAGGCCATGGGTCTGCCACTGCGTGCCGTGACGGACCAACCGCTATTCTTCGTAGCGATATTGACCGTAATTTTGGGTGTGCAGTTGTTCCTCGCTGGATTCCTGGGAGAGCTCATCAACCGTCGCTCGTCGGACAGAAATAATTATTTGATTGATAAAAAGATCTAGGAAATAGGAATGAGAAAATACATATATAGTATTAAGATTGTATTTGCTTTTGTATTCATATCAGTTGCAATAAATTTAGTATCTTGTACTAAGAGTGATAAAGGTAAAGACCCATATTATTTAATGTGGAAAAATGTAATATTGAGAGAGGAGGGACATTTTGAAACCATTAATGCTACTTATGGCACATATAATAGTGAAGTGGGGTTATTATGCCGTAGCATTGAAAAAAATGATATAAAAGCACGTCTTTCCGTAGAAGATCGTATTTACCTTGATTTCTTTAACTATGATGATGAAATACGTGTTATTGATAGACTTATTCCTAATATATTTGTTTCATCGTGGTCAACAAATATTATTCTAAGAAGTATATCTTCAAAAGATATTTTCAAATTAGAAACAAAGACTTCCTATAAATTTGGATGTTATGGAATTGCGAATATTGTATTAGATAACTTGT
>CAYLRH010000234.1:0-2609 GCA_964385905.1 uncultured Alistipes sp. | reverse complement strand
GGAATCTTCAACAGATAGGGCTTGCACTTTTCGTAGAGCCACGGAATACCATAAACCACCAATTCGGGAATACCTATAAGTGCCGTTTCTAATGTTGCTGTACCCGACGTAACCACCGCAGCCTCTGATATTTGCAGTAGCTCGTAGGTCTTGTCGCAGACAAAGTGTACGGGCATATCCTTCGTGAAAACCTCATACTGTTCTCTTGCAATCCAACCCACACCCGCCACAACAAACTGCTTCTCAGGCATAC
This sequence comes from uncultured Alistipes sp., assembly GCA_964385905.1. GTDB lineage: Bacteria > Bacteroidota > Bacteroidia > Bacteroidales > Rikenellaceae > Alistipes. The sequence goes on along the minus strand of CAYLRH010000234.1, from coordinate 2,356 downwards.
GCTTCGCCAACTCGGCCATAAAACGCAGATTGGCTTTAATCTCGCTCACGCGGCTACCCGCCAGCAGAGCAACAATAGGACGCTCGTCAAGGCCATTCTCCTTACGGAAAACCGCCTCCTCGGGCGCTGCGGCACAACGCTCGGCAATGGCGTCCATCAAGGGGTTACCCTCAAAGTGCGGCTCAATGCCCTTTGAGCGAAAATACTCCTTCTCGAAGGGGAAGATGATGTAGAGCCTATCGACAAACTTCTTGAGTGCCTTTACTCTATGCTCCTTCCACGCCCACACCTTGGGGGCGATGTAGTAGTGAACTGGAATACCCTTTGAGTGTGCGAACTCGGCAATCTTTATGTTGAAACCGGGATAGTCAATCAAAATAACCACATCGGGAGCAAAGTCCATAATATCGCGGCAACAATCACCCATCTGTGAGAGGATGGTGCGGATATTCATAGCCACCTGCACAAAGCCAAAGAATGACATTTCGCGGTAGTGCTTGACAAGATTTTCGCGACCGCCCACCGTGGCCATCATATCACCTCCCCAGAAGCGGAACTCAGCCTTGGGGTCGCTCTTGCGGATGCCTTTCATTAGGTTTGAGCCGTGCAAATCGCCCGACGGCTCACCTGCGATAATATAGTATTTCATAGGCTATAATTCAATATTTTTTGACTGGAAATCAGCATAATATCTTGCATTCTCTGCCGTAAAGCGCAGAACACAATAGTCAGGGTCTGTCACGCCTTGCGGATAATACATCTCATCTCCCTCCTGCCATAAAGTCTCCTTAGCTACGGCATCTTCTCTAACCTCAATGCGTCCGCGTAACATAACTCCTTGAAACGTTGCCGTATCGTAGAAATATATCGAAGCCTTATTGCATACACGGTAGCGCTCGACGCTCTGTGATGAAGTATTGGTTGAAAACCAAATATCCGTCAAGCCTACCCGTAGGCGTGGTGCAAGCATTGCCTTTGCGCAGGGATAACCATTCTCGTCAATTGAGCAGAGAATGGCAGTTTGGCACGAGGCTATGAGTTTTTCGATCTGGTTGGTCATTGGGTTGTGTTTGGTTTATTAATAATATGTCATTGCGAGAAGGGCAACGCCCGACGTGGCAATCTATCTTTGTGTAAGTGCGGCAAAGTAATATTCCCCGAAGGTTCTTTAGAGCCGACGATGGGAATCAACCTTGTATTTGTGGCATAAATAAAGTCAGTATCAGGTAGGTACTATTAACAACGGTAGATTCCAATCATTTCCGCAAGGTAGTTCAGTCTGTATCAGCCAGCGACTCGGTTGCGGAAATGTGGAATGACGTATGCCTAAAGCCTGTTTTGCATTTACTCTGCCGCCGACAATAGTTCTACATTCTCTCCAACAAATCGGGGCGCAGAAGTTTGGTGCGCTCATACGACTGTTCCTCCTGCCACTTTTCGATTTCAGCAAAGTTGCCCGACAAAAGAACATCGGGCACGCGCCAGCCACGGAACTCCGCGGGGCGGGTATATACGGGCGGAGCCAACAAATCATCCTGAAAGCAATCGGTAAGTGCCGACGCCTCATCGCCAATGGCTCCCGGCAGAAGTCGCACAACCGAGTCGGCAATGATGCAAGCGGCCAGCTCGCCACCCGTCAGAACGTAGTCACCGATAGAAATCTCGCGTGTGATAAGGTGCTCGCGGATGCGGTGGTCGATCCCCTTGTAGTGACCGCAGAGTATGATAATATTCTCGCACATCGAGAGGCGGTTGGCCTCGTGCTGATTGTAGGTAATGCCATCGGGCGAAGTGTAGATAACCTCGTCGTACTTACGCTCCGACTGCAACTTCTCGATAAGTTCAAATACGGGCTCGCACTTCATCACCATACCCGCCTCGCCACCGAAGGGGTAGTCGTCGGTGGTCTTGCGCTTGTCGTGGGCGTAGTCATGGAGGTTATGCACCACAATCTCCACCAATCCTTTCTCCTGCGCACGTTTCAAGATCGACTCGTGCAGGGGTGATTCCACCAACTCGGGAACAACGGTAATAATATCTATTCTCATAAGCGGTTAGTATCTAAAAATTATATCTTTATCACTTGCAGCATCGAGCTCTACCTCCTTGCCATCCTGCAACATATAGGCTCGGTAGCCCATCTCGGTAAACAACTCTATTATATCGTGGCGCGTAGGGCCATCGGTCTCAATCAGTATCGTGGGGTGGTGTTTCTCAATAAGGGGCTTGAGTTCGGGAATCACAACGCGCTCGTAGCCCTCAATATCGCACTTGATGAAATCCACACGTTCAAGGTCGGCAAACAGGCGACTACCTCGCACCATCTGCGCCGTAAACTTTATCGCCTCACCCGACA
>CAYLRH010000233.1:0-2654 GCA_964385905.1 uncultured Alistipes sp. | reverse complement strand
AGGTACATTTATGGACCGCAACTTGGGCGCATACCACAATAGCAATGGCTCAACAAATCATGAGGATATCTATCGCTCGTATGGTCTTTACTATCAGTGGGGCCGCAAGGAGCCGTTTGTTCGTCCTGTTGATTATAAGTTCTCTGGTGATAACGATCAGGCGTTGTATGATTATCTGGGCTCAAGTGTGAAGATTTATAATGTTGATGCCGATGATAGCGAGGAGGTAGGTACCGAGGAGTATGCAATGCTGAATCCGATGTGTTTCGTTGTCGGCTCGAAGGATAATGCTTATGACTGGATATACTCTTCTCACAATGATAATTTGTGGACTGCCGGTAAGAAGAGCCTAAATGACCCCTGCCCTCGTGGTTGGCGAGTTCCTGATGGTGATGTTTTCGAGGCTTTTGATATTGACGAGGCTGAGGATTTGGCTACTTTGGCCAATGTGCGCGATATGTATGGATGGCACATTGTAGATAAGGCCACAGGCGTTAAGATGTTTATGCCGGGTGCAGGTCGTCGCAGTTTTGAGACAGGTGTACTTACCAATCTAAACAATTACGGATACGAGAACGTTCCCTTGCCTTGGGTTGGATATTATTGGACCGCAGGTGTGGGTGTAGATGATAAGGCGAAGTCGCGTTCGATGTTCTTCGATTTGAATACTACCCGTGCGGTGAATAACCGTTATGAGGCTACAAAGGAGATGTATCGTGCCAACGCAATGCAGATTCGTTGTGTGCGCGAGTAAATCCCGATATTTAAACTAAAAAGCAGGTATCTCGAAAGATACCTGCTTTTTTATACCCTATTCGTTGCGGCCCTCCGATTGTGATATGTCGGTGTGTCCCGCACGATTTATGTCGGTGTAGTTGCGTTGAATGCACTCTTCGTTGTCTTCGCCTAAGCAGGATGTTGATAATATAATCGCCAGAACGAGGATTAGCGTGCGCCACACGGAGTATTTGAGTAGATAGAATAGAAATGCTTTCATATACAATATTTAAAATTACCCTCCGCGTTAACGGAGGGTTTGTTTTACTGCTTTGCGTTCATTAGCTCGCGTACAAGAGTTATGTTGTATGCAGCTTCGCTAACTCCATCGCGTTGTGCTTGTTGGAATAGATTTAGTGCCTCGGCATAATTGCCTTGCGACATGGCCAATATTCCGCGAGAGTTTATTGCCTCGGGCATATTCGATGGTACTCCTTGCAGATATTGCGCTGCTTTGGCGTAATCGCCATTTGCCATTGCTACGTTTGCAGCATTTACACGAGCCTCAGGCGACTGGGGATAGTTCTCTACTGCAATAAGTATTATATCATTCCACTCCTTGCTACCCTTTTCGTAGGTGAGGGCTATCATATAGATATCCTCCAATGAGAGTTGTGATGGATTCTCCTGCAATACTCTTTTGGCCTCATTGACACTAAGGTTACGTTTATCATGGTCGATTGCAATGCTGGTCATTCGCAACTTAGGATACCAAGTCCTTAGCATGAAATCATACTCTACGGGGTATCTCTTGCGTATCGTATTATTCTTATCGGCAGCTGCTATTGCAGGGTCGTCTATAATCGCAATAATCTGTTGCCAGTTCTCGATATGGCTCTCGTTTAGCAATTTCTTTACAGCCTCCCAATTAGTAGGATATGAGTCAGATACGATATTTGCCGAGCTGTTAAGATTGTTGTTTGTCAGATATTTTTTAACAGCCTCGGCGCGACGTGCTGCCAGAGCTTTGTTAAACTCGTATGGACCATCGGGTGAAGCATATCCCGTAAGACGTATCTCCTTAATCTCATTTCCGTTTGCGAGTGCCTTGTGTAGCTCGTCAATCTGCTGAGAGTTATCCATAAATGATTTGCTTATGTTGCTCTGGTTTACAGCAAAGAAAATATCGATGTTACTCTGCTCAGATTGTGTGGCACTGCTTGCTGTGGGGATTACATACGCCATGTGTGGAAGAGTGCGAGTGTTAGTTACAGATGTTGACGATGTAGCTTGGCCCTGCGGTTGCGAGATGGCGGCAATGGCTATCAGCTCCTCGCTCAAAGGTGTGTTGTGGCAACTTGTCCACTCTTCACGCAATATTAACTCCGAGTTGTCCATCCACTCCTCGTAGGGGACTTGCAAGTCGTATTCGGTAGCCTGCTCGGTACGATTGTATCGTCGGATATATGTGTTTGACGGCTCCACGTATGCAATCTTTTGACGTTCATGCACAATGCTGCGTCTGCGACCATCGATAATCACCGCTGGCAGCTGGTACATGTCGTTGCCGTTTGTTATGATGGGAGTTATCTGCAACGAGCGGTTTGAGCGTATGTGCAGGTCGCTCATGTCGAATGTCATGCCCACGTTGAGATGGTTGCCCGAACGCTCCATCTCAATGTTGCTGACCTTTACACCGTTGGCTGTAACGGCATTTTGTGCCTGCAATGCAGATATGCAAAGCACTGCTACGCAGGCTGTAAATAGGTTTTTGTAAATCTGTTTCATGTTATGCCGTTTTTTAGAATAGATAAACAAATGAGATGGCAAGTTTTGTTATGCCCCAATAATCCTTGTTACCATCGGTGAGAATCTTGTCGTTGCAGTCGGTGCAACTATATTGGTCATACCATGCGTGTGCATAACCTACGCCGACC
>CAYLRH010000232.1:0-2671 GCA_964385905.1 uncultured Alistipes sp. | reverse complement strand
TTCTACAGCTTTATGAACAAGATCGCACAGAAGGTGGCAGAGAAGTATCCCGAATATATGCCAGCCTTCAGAAAGACGATGCGTTCGTGCGAGATGTCGCTTGCAAATATGTTTATAATGCGTCGCGAGCTGTTCGATAGCTATTGCGAGTGGCTGTTTGGAGTGCTGTTCGAGGTGGAGAGACGTGTAGAGGTGTCGAAAGACCCGTTCCAGATGCGTGTCTTTGGGTTTATGGCTGAGCGACTGATGAATGTCTGGGCCCGCCATAATGCGCTACGTGTTAAACACCTGCCTGTGTGGGTTGTCGTAGATGAGAAGATGAAGAAGAGTCGTACCAAGGTGGGGGTATAATATATATAGGTACTTCCGTATAGTACGAATATTTAATAAAAAAGTCTGCTAATTCAGCAGACTTTTTTATTACTCTATCTCGCACTTGACGCACTCTATTCCAACTCTTTGCAGGAGCTTGAGGCCATCCTCCGAACGGTAGTCGTCGCAATATACCACGCGCTTGATACCCGCCTGAATGATGAGCTTCGAGCACTCGATGCAGGGCGCAGCTGTGATGTATAGAGTCGAGCCGTCGCAGTTGTTGGCGCTCTTTGCCACCTTGGTGATAGCGTTGGCCTCGGCATGGAGTACGTAGGGCTTGGTCTTTCCCGTAACCTCATCCTCGCAGATATTCTCGAAGCCCGACGGCGTGCCGTTGTAGCCATCCGAAATAATCATCTTATCCTTAACAATCAATGCTCCCACCTGACGGCGTACGCAGTATGAGTTCTCGGCCCATACGCGTGCCATGCGCAGATAGCGCATATCGAGTTGTCGTTGTTTCTCCTGCTCGTATCCCATAAGAGTATATTTTGGGGGAGGACTCGCCTCCCCGTTGTTTATTGCATATTCTTTCCGTGGCAGTGCTTGTACTTCTTGCCGCTACCGCAAGGACAGGGGTCGTTACGGCCCACCTTCTTCTCCACCTTGATGGGTGCGGGCTTCGACTTCTCGGCCTGACCTGCAGCCGCAGCTGCTGCCATGCGCGATGCCTGCAACTTGTTCACGTCAACCTTAGCCTTCTGCTGACGCTGCTGCTGTACCGCCTCAGGATTATTCTCACGCATGGGGATATATGACTTATCCATGATGGCGAGTGCCTCGCGGTTAACCTTCTGCAACATCTTCGAGAAGAGCTGGTATGACTCCAACTTGTAAATCAACAGCGGATCCTTCTGCTCGTACTGGGCATTTTGTACGCTCTGGCGCAACTCGTCCATCTCGCGCAGGTGCTCACGCCATGCATCGTCAATGGTGGTGAAGAGTACAATCTTCGAGAAGACCTTGTAAATCTCCATGCCATCGGTATCCTTGCAACGCTGCAACTCAACGGGCACATGGAAGCCCAAGTGACCATCGGTCAGCGGGAAGTGAATAGTGCGGTCCATGTTTAGCTCATTATCCTTGTAGATAGCCTCCATGGTGTTGCGCACGGTGTCGGCAACAGCCTTCTGGCGACGAGCGAAGAGTGTACGCAAATCCTCTACAATCCACTCAATAATCTCCTTAGGCTTAGCGGCGTTATACTTCGCCTCATCGAACGAGGGCTGCAGTGCAACCTCGCGGATAAGCTCGAATGAGAATGACTCGTAGTCCATGCCTTCGTGTGACTCCATGAAGTTCTCGGCATAGTCGTACATGATGTTGTTGAGGTCAATCTCAATCTGCTCGCCATAGAGGGCGTGACGACGACGTGTGTAGATAACCTCACGCTGTGAGTTCATTACATCGTCATACTCCAACAAACGCTTACGGATACCGAAGTTGTTCTCCTCAACCTTCTTCTGTGCGCGCTCAATAGCCTTGGTCATCATCGGGGCCTGGATAACCTCACCCTCCTGAATACCCATCTTATCCATCAGCGAAGCGATACGCTCCGAGCCGAACAGACGCATTAAATCGTCCTCCAACGATACGAAGAACTGTGAAGAACCGGGGTCACCCTGACGTCCTGCACGACCACGCAACTGACGGTCCACACGACGGCTCTCGTGACGCTCCGTACCGATGATAGCCAAACCGCCAGCCTCCTTAGCCTCGGGTGAGAGCTTGATATCGGTACCACGACCTGCCATGTTTGTTGCGATTGTCACCTGACCTACGCGACCTGCCTCGGCAACAACCTGTGCCTCAAGCTGGTGCTGCTTGGCGTTCAATACGTTGTGCTTGATGCCGCGCAACTTAAGCATACGGCTCAACAACTCAGAAATCTCGACCGAGGTAGTACCAACCAATACGGGGCGCTTAGCCTCTACAAGACGTACAACCTCGTCAATAACAGCGCTATACTTCTCGCGTTTGGTCTTATAAATCAAATCCTCGCGGTCGTCACGAATAACAGGGCGGTTTGTGGGGATAACCACAACGTCCAACTTGTAGATGTTCCAGAACTCCGATGCCTCGGTCTCGGCCGTACCTGTCATACCTGCCAACTTGTGGTACATACGGAAATAGTTCTGAAGTGTGATAGTTGCAAATGTCTGTGTTGCAGCCTCTACCTTCACTCGCTCCTTGGCCTCGATGGCCTGATGCAGGCCGTCAGAGTAGCGGCGGCCGTCGAGAATACGACCTGTCTGCTCATCGACAATCTTCACCTTGTTGTCCATCACCACATACT
>CAYLRH010000231.1:0-2674 GCA_964385905.1 uncultured Alistipes sp. | reverse complement strand
TGTATGAAACACATTGTTGGAATGAACAAACTTATTTTGGTAGCCGCAGCGCTACTCATGGCATTAACGTCATGCCAATCTTCGAAGGTTAAAATCTCAGGCCGATTCGTTGGTGCTGAGGCAGATATGGTATATTTGGAGCAGGCATCAATGCTCGACCAGACCATCATCGACTCTGTTAAATTGAGCGAGGACGGTAACTTTATGCTCAAGTTCGACAAGGTAAACGCCAATCCCTCGCTGTACCACATCGTATATGACGGCAACCGTATTCCTCTGCTTTTGCAGGGTGGCGACAACATCTCGGTAAACTCGGCTGGTAACGTTCTGCGTAACTACACCGTAGAGGGTTCTCAGGAGTCGGAGTTGCTACACAAGTTCAACCACAGCTACGTAGAGGGCGTTATCGCATTGAATGAGATTATGTCGGAGCTTTCGGTTGATGATTTGAGCGATGCAAAGCGTCAGGAGCTGGCTGTAAAGTACACCAAGCTCAAGAATGAGGTTAAGCAGAATCAGTTGCGTTTTATCATCGAGAACAAGAATAGTATTGCCGCCGTATATGCGCTCTACCAGCGTCTGCCCGGTGATGTAAATCTTTTCAACGGCAATAGCGACGTTATCTACTATCGTACCGTAGCCGATGCCATCGCAGAGAGCTATCCTGAGAGTCTGTACCTGCCTTTGTTGCGTAGCCAGATTGCCCGCATGGATGCACAAATCAGTCTGCTCTCGCAGGTTAAGACAACCAGCTTCCCCGAGATTACAATGCCCGATATGTACGGCAAGGAGCAGAGCCTCTCATCTCTTGAGGGCAAGCTCATCTTGTTACACTTCTGGTCGGCCGCTGTGGGTAACAGCAACTCGTTCAATGCCGATTTAAAGAAGGTATATGAGAAGTACCACGATCAGGGCTTGGAGATATATCAAGTAGCCGTGGACACATCGAAGGCATTGTGGATCAACACCATTCAGGAGCAGCAGCTGCCATGGATTTCGGTATGTGACCTGCAGGGTGAGGCATCGCCTGCCGTAGGCGCTTACAATGTTCGCTCACTCCCGTCTAACTACCTTATCGACCGCACTGGCAACATCGCGGGTAAGGATTTGATGGGTGATAAGCTTGAGGAGGCAATTAAGAAAAATATCTAATGTAATATAATGTACTACTTCGCTTCGGACGTTCATCTCGGTGCCGGCGACGAGGGATACTCTCGTCGTGTCGAGCGACGTTTTGTGAAGTGGTTAGACTGCGTAGCCGAAGATGCCGACGCCATATTTCTGGTGGGCGACATCTTCGACTTTTGGTTTGAATATGGCAAGGTCGTACCCAAAGGTTTTGTCCGCACGCTGGGTAAATTGGCCGAGCTGAGTGACCGTGGCGTGAAGATATACTTCTTCATCGGCAACCACGACATGTGGGCACGCGACTACTTCGAGCATGAGTGCGGAGTGGAGATTGTACGCCATCCGAGCGAGTATACACTCGCTGGCAAGAAGATGTTTATTGCACACGGCGACAATATGAACATCTCTGGCAAGCCGTTGTTGCAGCTCATGAATTGGGGCTTCCGCTCTCCTGTACTGCGAAAACTCTTTTCGTGGTTGGTACACCCCGACTTGGCACTGCACTTCGGGCAGTGGTGGAGCGGCACATCTCGCAAGTCGCACGCAAAAGATAATATCACGCCCTCCTCGCTTGGATTCCTTATCGACTACGCCCGCGAATACAAGCAACAAAATCCCACAATCGACTATATCCTTTTTGGGCACATGCACTATCCTTATGACCTGAAGGATAACGATTTGCGCGTACTATTCCTGAGCAGCTGGGATAACAACGAGGTAACCTATGCAGCAATGGATAGCAAGGGTAACATATCACTTAAAACTTTCTAACCATGAAACAATATCACGACCTTCTTAGAAGAATCATGCAGGATGGCGTGGTCAAGAACGACCGCACCGGTACGGGTACACGCAGCGTCTTCGGACATCAGATGCGATTCGATTTGAGCGAGGGCTTCCCTCTGCTCACCACAAAGCGTGTATTCTTGAAGGGTATTATCCACGAGTTGTTGTGGTTCTTGGCTGGTGATACAAATATAAAGTATTTGGTTGACAATGGTGTTCACATCTGGGACAACGATGCCTATCGTTACTACGGCGAGTTGTGTGCCGTACAGGGCGTGGAGCCTATCTCGAAGGAGGAGTTCTTAGAGGCTTCACAGCAGCAGACACCCTCTCCCATAGATGGTTATGCTTACGGCGACCTGAATCACGTCTACGGCTATCAGTGGCGTAGCTGGCCACGCCCCGACGGCGGTGCCATCGACCAGATACGTCAGGTTATAGATACTATAAAGAAAAATCCCGACTCGCGTCGTATGATTGTCTCGGCATGGAACGTTGCCGAGGTGGAGGATATGGCTCTGCCGCCGTGCCACGTATTGTTCCAGTTCTACGTTGCCGAGGGACGCCTCTCATGCCAGCTCTACCAGCGTAGTGCCGACACATTCTTGGGCGTGCCGTTCAACATTGCATCCTACGCCCTGCTGACGATGATGATTGCGCAGGAGTGTGGCTTGCAGGCGGGAGAGTTTGTACACACATTGGGAGATACACACCTCTACCTCAACCACATGGAGCAGGTCGAGGAGCAACTCTCACGCAC
>CAYLRH010000230.1:0-2680 GCA_964385905.1 uncultured Alistipes sp. | reverse complement strand
CTGATGCTATCACCCACACCTCAGGCAAATCCAGACTGGGCAGCACCGTCAGGTTGAAGCTGCCGAGGCCATGCTTGCCAATCAGACACTCGGTGTTCAGCTGGTCCTTCGAGACGCGGGCGTTGTTGGGGTTGCGCTTCAGTGTGGCGTATGTCTTGCCGTCATACTCCTCAGCGAGGAGCATGCTTGCCAACATGATACTTGAGTTCACCGAGCCACCGCCATTGACACGCAGGTCGAGGATAAGATCCGTCACACCCTTTATCGCCAAATCCTGAATGGCGCTGATAAGCTCGTCGTCGTGGTCGCTCTCAAAGGCGAGGTACGATAGGTAGCCTATCTTCTTGCCATTGAGGCCAAGTTTCTCGGTCACCTTCTCGCTAAGCTCTATCACGGTGCTGAGTGCCACGGGGTTGGGCACGTAGTCGGCCGATGTCAGCGTATGCTTATATGCCACATCCTTCTGCGTCTCTCGGTCAAATGACGAGCCGTCGATGGTCACAGAGCCTGTGCCCGACTCCAACTTGTTGCGGGCATTGAGGAATCGTGTGGCGTTGGCCTCGTTGTATGTGCCGTTGATGTAGGGTTGGGGTATGGTTATGCCGTCCACCTTCTCAATGTAGTCGCCACGCTTCATGCCGGCCTTTGCGGCGGGCGAGTCGGGATATACGTGTTCAACCACAAATATAGCCGTATTGTTGTCACCGCCGAAGCAACGCGATGCGATGATTATACCAAAGCTGTTCTCCGTCTTGTCGTCAGCACGTGTCTTGCTTTCGCGGGTGACGTATGAGTAGAGGACGCGCGTTCCGCCCGATACATAGCCGTCGTCCATGTTTGTGGTCATCGAGAGCAGCGATGTAGAGAGGAATTTATCGTATTGCAGCGAGTAGTCGAACGACGAGAGCTTCTCCTTGTACTCGTCCAACCAGTAATACTCATCCTGCAGGCGCTGGTCAATCCACTCCACCTCCTCGCTGGGCTCTACGGGTTCTGGCTCCGGTTCGGGTTCGTCGGGAGTGTTTGTGTTGTTGTTGGGATTATCTGGAGTGTCGGTACCACTCTCCGTACAGCCGCTTACGGCAGCCATGCCGATGCACATCGCCACCATTAAAGCCAATGTTGTAAACTCTCGTAACGCGCGAGCGAAAAGTGTTGTGTAGTTCTTTCTCATAGTTCTCATGTTTAGCAATTTCCAAAGATAGCGATTTTTATTTATTTATCAACACTTTGGCGCGAAAACTCTCTGCACCACGCTGTGATTCCACACTCCCCACACTTGGGCGCACGAGCCGTGCAGACGTAGCGGCCATGCAGAATAAGCCAATGATGCGCTATGGGTAGCAGATGCGAGGGGATATTTTTCTCCAGCTGAAGCTCTGTTTGCAGGGGTGTCTTTGCCCCGCGTGTGAGACCTATGCGTGCCGCCACGCGGAAGACGTGCGTATCTACGGGCATAACCTCCTTCTGCCAGATGACCGCCCCGATGACGTTGGCCGTCTTGCGTCCCACGCCCGGCAGACGTTGCAGTTCCTTCAAATCGCTCGGCACCTCACCCCCAAACTCCTCCACAAGCATACGTGCCATACCTGCCAGATGGCGGGCCTTGTTGTTGGGGTATGATATGCTGCGTATGTACGGAAAAATATCCTCTGCCGTAGCCTCAGCCATCGCCTCAGCTGTGGGGTAGGCGGCAAAGAGGGCGGGCGTGGTCATGTTGACACGCTTGTCGGTACACTGCGCCGAGAGAATCACAGCCACCAGCAACTCAAAAGGGTTGCTGTACGTCAGCTCGCTCTCCGCTACGGGCATCGCCTGCTGAAAGTAAGAAATTATGCCTTCGTATCGTTGTTTTGTGGTCATTTTTACTTAATTTTCTTATATCGACCTCTATGTTATCCTGCTAATCACGGCCGACCTTGCGGCCGTTGGCCGCATTTACAAGTCTGACCCACCCCCTAAATCCCCCGCCTCAGGCAGGGGACTTTGGTCGCTAACGCTCCGAAAGTGCAGGTCCAAGGGTCTTCAATATTACAGTTTTGTCAGCTTGGCAAATTTCTCCATCAGCGTCTTTTCACCCACGCTGTCGAAGCTGATTACCAGTTTGTTATCGCCATTCAGAGCCTCTATGCGCTGCACTATGCCCACGCCAAACTTGGGGTGGTCCACCCTGTCACCTGCCGCATATCGGCTCGCTACGGGCGCACCGGCTGACGGCGAGTTCACAACACGCCTCAGGCCCTCGGTCGAGCGGGGCTGTATGGGTGCTACAATCTTCGGGTCGGGCTGACGCTTTACACCCTCCTGCTCACGCTTCTGCTGGAAGCGCACATCGAAGCGGCGGCGTAGCTCCTCAATGGCCGTACGACCATCACGTCGCTCCTCCGTAACACGCTGACGTGCAGGCTGCGGCCCACCAAAACCACCACGCGAGAAGTTACCCATCCTGCCTCCGAGTCCCTCGCTCTGACGTGCTGGGCGCTCGGCAAGCTCCTCGTCGCAATCGATGTAGCGCGGGTCAATCTCCTGCAGGAAGCGGCTCGGTGAGGAGAACTCCATATTTCCCCACTTGAAACGCATCTCGCAGTATGACAACATCGCACTCTGCTTGGCACGTGTGAGGGCCACGTAGAACAATCGTCGCTCCTCCTCCAAACCGTCGGGGGTCTCCATCGCACGC